>JAMXCY010000076.1 GCA_024543015.1 Candidatus Omnitrophota bacterium
CTTAATTGGATATCCTTTTAGGTGGACTCGGTAGGTAGTTTCTATTTGGAAGACATAACCTTCGGAGATAATCGAATCCAGGTTTAAATTCTTTAACAGTTGGCGGGAATAGCATTTGAATCCTCCGGTTAAGTCGCGGTAGGGCAGCCCAAGAATTATCCTGGCGTAAAAGTTAGCAGCAGCACTTAAGAGGCGGCGCCAGATTCCCCAGTTGGTTATTCCTGCGCCTTTAACGTATCGTGAACCAAGAATGAGATTATATTCGGAGGTGTGCTTCAAGAAATCAGGAAGATACTCCGGGCTGTGTGAGAAATCTCCATCCATCTCAAAGACAAAATCATAATTGTTATTGAGTGCGTATTTGAAGCCACAGACATAAGCGCTACCCAATCCGGATTTTACCGGTCTTTTAATTAACTTGATCCGCGGATCTTTATGGGCCAATTTTTCAGCCAGCTCTCCTGTGCCATCGGGAGAATTATCGTCAATAACCAGGATATCTGTTTGCGCTAGCTTAGAGAAGATCTCTTCAGTTAACTTTTGCAGATTCTCTATTTCGTTATAGGTAGGAATAATGATTAGTGTTCGCATCTTTTAAAGCTGACTCTTAATAGAGCCGCATATAATATAACAGTGCCAAAGGTTATGCTTGAGTACAGCTGAACAGTCCTGGCAAATGGCTTGGTCAGTTCCGGGTTAAGCACGGTGTTTAAGAAAAAGGAAATTATCAACAGGACCCTGGTAACTTTATCCTGCGGATTTAGATAGATTAGATAATACAGTAAAACCAGATGTGGAATGACTAGTTGCACAAAGGTGTGTTTCCAGGCCAGGGGGGAGAACAAGATCATGCAGATAAGCACCAGAGAAAATTCCCCCAGCTGGGAAAATCCTGAAGGATTTTGCTTGCGAGCTCTTGTAAAGACAAAGACCAAACAGAATAAAACACCGGCTAAGATGGCAAAAATAGTAAATACTAGACCTGGGTTTAAGCTGAATATGTTAACTTCAGAGTCTGGGGTGAAGAACCTCAACAGGCAACTCAATAAAGACTGGTTTTTATACCAGAGGATATATTGGGGAGGGTTTTTTTGGTGCACCAGGAGCCAGCTTCTTAAGTATTCAAGGTTTAAAGAGTTACCCAGATAAAGCGCGGGGGAAAAGAGATAGAATAGAATAAAAACCCCACAAGCCCCTGCCGCCTTAAAGCGCCTTTTCCATAAAAGATAGGGTATGAATATTAATGGAGTAAGCTTGACCATAGCGGCGCTGGCTAAAGATAGACCCGCTAAAACATCCCGTTTTAAAAAAAGCGCCAACATAAACAGAGATAATAAAAACAAAACCAGGCAGTCGCTTTGCACCCGTTGGATCACGCTTAAAAGAAAACGCAGGCTGATCAGTATGGCCAGAAAATAAAATGTTTTGGATAAAATCTTATGCTTGGCGTTGGCTGTTAATATTTTTTGCGTAAAAAAGATAGCACCCATAAAAAAGACAAAGGTGAAAAAATACCAGATGGGTACGGAGATATGTTTATGCAGTTTACTTAAAGGGATTAAAAGAATTGCAAAGGCGGGAGAATATTTATAATAATCTATGCCGGTTTCTAAATAAGGCCTCTCGTAGATATTTTTTTTCTGGCTGATATCTTCGGCGGCCCGCATAAAAACCGTAAAATCTGTATCGACCGTTCCCCAGGGCTGATAAATACGCTTAAAATAATAACCGGAAAAAAGCAGATAAAAGACGAAAAAAACAGCAGTTACTTTAAGAAAATTCTTACTGATTTTTTTACTCTTTCTTCTTTAGCTTAAAAAGTTGTTTCAGTCCTTCTTCTATACCTCTGGGAATAAGTTTTTCGATAGATATGGGCTTAAAGGTGTAACGCGGGTTTTTAATATTCCCTTTTAACTTAATCTCTCCCAGGAAACTTCCCGTTGTCGTGTCGGTGAAAACTCCCAGGATATTTCCTATATTCGGCACAGCTAAGAAATTTTGGGAGAAAGTCGGGTGAACATCAAAAGCTAAATCTCCGGCGAAGTCTATATATCCTTTAAAATATATAGTTACGTTGTCGCTGGTTATTTTGAAGTCGTTGGTGCGCACCTGTTGTTTTGCAATAGAGAAATTTCCGCTAGCCTCCTTAAATTCAATCTTGCGCATCTGCGGCAGGCGCAGCGCATCGGATATTCCCTCAAAAAGGGGAAGCTGTAATATGTTGGATCCGCTGCTACTTAACCACATTTTTCCCTCAACTGATTTTGGGTCTTTAAGAGAGCCTGCAAACCGGCCCAGGCTAAACAGGCGTCCGTGAACAGGGCTATCCTTGCCCGTTGCCTCTTTGATTGCTTTGTGCATATCCAGGTTAAAGACGTTGATATTAAGATGAGCCGGGAGGTCTTTACTGTCCAAGCTTAAAGCCCCTTGCAGATTCATTTCTCCTTCGCACAATCGGGCATAAAACTTGGAGAGGGAAAGCTTTTTATTCTTTAATTCTGAGATAATTAATAAGTCTTCCAGGGTAATTCCCTTAATCTTGATTCCTGAGGAGTTCATCTTCAGGCCTATTTGCGGATTGCCGGGTTTACTTGAGATAAAGACTTTACCCGAGAGGTAGCCTTCTAGATCAACTTCTTTGGGCAGTTTAAGGTATTTAGGGTTGATCCCTTTTAGACCGGCTAGATTAACTTCTAAGTTTCCGTAAATATTAAGAAGGGGCTGGTTTAAATTTTGCACATCGCCGGTAAAATTAAATCCGGATTCTAAAATCGTGCCGGCAAATTTTTCAATATGTAAATCTTTATCTTCTATGTAGAGATTACTAAGGATA
Organism: Candidatus Omnitrophota bacterium; assembly: GCA_024543015.1. GTDB lineage: Bacteria > Omnitrophota > Gorgyraeia > JAFGHF01 > JAFGHF01 > JAMXCY01. The sequence goes on from JAMXCY010000076.1 coordinate 2,834, forward strand.
TTTAGGTCGGTAGAATTTAAGCGCAACTCCATGTCAATCTTTTCTTGATTATTAAGGGAGATGTTCAGTTTTCCGAGAATTGCCTGGCTCCTAGTGAAAAAATCATTCCTTATTTTAAAATCCAGGTCTAATTTCTGCTCTTTTATCTGATAAAGTCCCCGGAAGGTAAACGGTTTTTCTTTTCTGGAGGGATATAGATCAAGGCGAAACTCTAAATTGTGCCGGAGAATTAAAGGCAAGAGGCTAACATTGAGATAGAGCTTCTCTACTCTCAAGATTGTTTTTTTGTCTTTAGAGAGAAAAGTAATATTTTCTAGTTTTACCCCCCGAAAAGGAATATATTGAATAGATTCAGCCTGAACCTGCCCTTTAGTTTTCTGCTTAAGCAATGCCGGTCCTTCAGAACGCACTTTCTGCGGTAAATAGACCAGGTTTAAATAGACAAGGCTTAGGATAATAATCAGGAGCAAAACCCCGGCTATTCTAAAAAATATCTTTATAACTTTTTTCATAAAGTTCTGTTTCTCCCTAAAACCTTGACATCAAAGATGTCAAGGATAAATTCTGACAGTGACTTACGTTCACTTTGTTCCGTAAGTCACATCCTCATTTATTATAATATGATTTTAGAAATTTTGCAATCTTCTTTTACTTGTGATACAATAATTAAGGTCCTTCGCCCCCTGCGGGGGCTCAGGATTTAATTCGCGCATATAACTTACCTCGCACTTCGTGCTCCGTAAGTTATGCGCTCATTAAAGGAGGAAAAAATGATAGTTGGCATAATGCTTATTTTTGCCGGGATCCTGATTGCGTTATATCCGCTGCTGCTATCAATAATAGTAGCCTCACTGCTTATTTTTATCGGGTTGACGCTTTCTTTGATAAGCTATCGCTTTAAAAAGATGCATCGGCATTTTGACGATCCTTTTACAAACTTCTTTATCCGTTTCTAAGCATAACAGGAACAAACAAAGCCATGCTTAAGGTAATAGTTTACATAATAGTACTCGTGCTGGTAATCTTTGGCTATGTTAGATTCATGGAGAATCGGATAATCTTTTATCCGATGAAAGGCCTTGAATTTACCCCTAAACTTATAGCCCTGCCTTTCGAAAATATTTATATAAACACACGAGACAATGTTAGAATACACGGCTGGTTTATTCCGGCTGAGAACCAGCGTGGCACCTTTTTATTCTTCCATGGAAATGCCGGAAATATCGGCCATAGGTTGGAGAAGATATTAGTATTGCATAAGATGCAGCTGAATATATTTATTATTGATTACCGTGGTTATGGCCTCAGCCAGGGCCGGCCTTCGGAGAAAGGAATGTATCTTGACGCTAAAGCGGCTTATGATTATTTAGTTAATAAGCGCGGGCTTGGAGCTGAGAAGATTATGCTCTACGGGGAGTCTTTAGGAACTGCCGCAGCTGTGGATTTAGCCTCAAAAGAGCAGGTGGGCGGCTTAATAATTGAAAGCGGTTTTAGCCGGGGAAAAGACATGGCCAAGAAAATTTATCCTTATCTTCCGGAATTTTTCTTTACCAATAACTTTGATTCCATTTCTAAAATTAAGAAAGTTAAAGCGCCTAAGTTAATTATCCACAGCAAAAACGATGAGATTGTACCTTTTCGTTTAGCCAGGAAACTCTACGAGGCTGCTGGCGCGCCTAAGGAATTTACCGAGCTAATCGGAGCCCACAACACTGTATTCCTGGATTCCCGGGAAAAATATCTTACTTCTATTGCCTCATTTATCTCAGCCTGCGGATTTGACTGATTACCGCTTTCATCGTAGAATCCGGAGTGGAAGCCCCTGCGGCAACCCCCACAGTTTTAATACCTTTAAACCACCGCGGTTTTAATTCCTGCCCTGATTGTACCCAAAAGCTTTTCTTGTTTAACGATCTGGAAATTTGATACAATCTCTTAGTATTGGCGCTTGTCTTTGAACCGATAATAATCATCAGCTCATTTTGCAGGGGCATTTTCTTGATCTCCTGCTGTTTTGTCCTGGTGGGCTTACAGATAGTATTAAAAAATTTTATCATTTTAATATGCCGCTTTAAAATTTTTACTATCTTTAATACCTCATCGTTATTTTGCGTGGACTGGGCTAACACGACAGCCTTTTTTATTTTCTGCAGAGATTGTTTCGGAATGCCTCTGGCCCCATCAATGATTAATGCCTTTCTTTTTAATTGACCGATGATTCCCTGCACCTCATCGTGTTTTTTATCACCGATGACGATTATCTTAAAACCCTTACTTTCCATATCCTGGGCAATCTTATGGATTTCTTTGACCATCGGACAGGTGGCATCAACAACTTTAAAGCCAAGTCTGTGTGCCTTGGCCAGAATTTTTATTCCTGTGCCATGAGCCCGGATGAGCAGGACCCTCTTTTTTCCTTTTCTTAATTTTTTAATCTTTTTTATTCCGGTTTTTGCTATTTCTTTTATTACATCCTCATTGTGCACAATATTGCCCAGCATATAAACATTATCTTGAGACTTAGCGGTTCGCCGGGAGATATTAATGGCTCTTTTTACCCCGAAACAAAAACCGGAAGATTTAGCTAAATGGATTTTCATGGTTATAGTTTTAATAGCTTTTGTGAGTAGCTTTGCAGTAACTGTTTGTACTTTACCTGCATCTTTGTGGACTGAATAAGAGATTTTGCTTTTTGCTGGAGAGTTGCCATTTCTTGCTTGGCATAATCTAAGGCACCGGATCTGGTGAAAATTTTGCGGATTTTTGCCAGATCTGTTTCGTTGACCTTAGGCTTTGTATAAATTTTCTTTAGCATAGCCTTATTTTCTGGACTAGAATTGTGATAGGCAAACCAGAAAAGCAAAGTTTTTTTTGCCTCTTGCAAATCAGAAAGTTGCGGTTTGCCGGTTTTCTTTTCTTCGCTATAGATTCCCAGAATGTCATCTTTGATCTGGAAAACC
>JAMXCY010000077.1 GCA_024543015.1 Candidatus Omnitrophota bacterium
CTGGGTAATTATGATTTCGCCGGCGGGAGCGTTTTTGACTTTGGGGGTATTAATCGGTATCTTTAATCTTTTATCAAAGGGCGCAAAGGGAAACTCTGCGCCTAAATGTCATACTGTTTGAGGGATAAATGGACCTTGTTTTGATTTTTATTTCGGCAGCGGTAATTAATAACTTTGTGCTGACCTATTTTTTAGGGATCTGTCCTTTCTTAGGGGTATCCAATCGCCTGCGTCCGGCCTTCAGCATGGGGATGGCCGTAACCTTTGTGATGACCATTACCGCTTCCGCTACTTGGCTGATTAATAATTATATCTTGATTAAATTCGGCGTGGAATATTTACAATATGTCTCCTTTATTATTGTGATTGCCGCTTTAGTGCAGTTTGTGGAGATGTTCATCCGTAAGGTAAGCCCGCCATTATACCGGGCCCTGGGAATATACCTTCCCTTGATTACTACTAACTGCGCTATTTTAGGTTTGGCCTTATTTGCGGCCTTAAGAGAATATAGTTTTCTGCAAAGTATTGTCTTTGCCCTTGGCGCAGGGCTAGGTTTTACCATGGCCTTGGTAATTATGGCCGGAATGAGAGAAAACTTAGATTTTGCCGATGTGCCTGAGCCATTACGGGGAGCAGGCATTACGCTGATTATTGCTGGATTCCTAGCCTTGGCCTTTATGGGCTTCTCCGGCATGCCAACCAAATAGAGATACTAAGCATGAGCGCTCGACTATTAATTTCATTATTGACCATGGGGGGATTGGGGTTATTTCTCTCCACTATTTTAGCTATAGCCAATAAGAAGCTAAAGGTAAAAGAAGATTCCAGAATTAAACAGATTACCTCGGTTTTGCCCGGGCTAAACTGTGCTGCCTGCGGATATCCCAGTTGCCATGTTTATGCGGAATCGGTTGTTCAAGGGAAAGTTGGTATTGGTTTCTGCTTTGTGGGTGGAAAAACTGTCCAAAAAAATATAGCGGATATAATGAAGGTCCAGGTAGAAGAGCAGGAGAGAAAACTGGCTTGTGTCCGTTGCCAGGGGGGAGAGAGAGAATGCAAAAAGCGTTTCCGCTATTTAGGAGTGCGCACCTGCGAGGCGGTTAATCAGCTGCGAGGCGGAGATAAATCCTGTGTTTGGGGTTGTCTGGGATACGGCGATTGCGTTAGCGCTTGCCCTTTTGAGGCTTTGGAATTAAATGATAACGGCATACCGGTAGTGATAGAAGAAAACTGCACAGCTTGCGGTCTCTGCGTCAAGGCCTGCCCGCGGGATATTATTTCTTTAATCCCCTTCTCTCAAAAAGTATATCTGGGGTGTGTATCAGAAGATAAGGCCAAGGCGGTCAAAGAGGTTTGCACTGTAGGCTGTTTTGCTTGCACCCTCTGCGCCAATCCTAAGATTACCCCCGGGGGTTTAATTGTGATGGAAAACAATCTGCCGAAAATTTTGGTGGAGAGGATAAAAGATTGGAAAGACTTAAACCAGTCCGTGGCTAGGTGCCCGGCTAAATGTTATGTAACCAGGGGTGAGGATAAAGGAGAGCATAATGAAAATTAACTCTATATTTTTTGTGTTGCTGATGACATTATTTACCGTTAGTGCCTGTTCTCGGACAGATGAGCAATTAAGCGCCCCGCAGGAGATAGCTTCGGACTTTACATTGACAACCGTTGATGGCGAAAAGATAGTTTTGTCGGATATATTAAGGACAAGAAAAGCCGTGCTCAAATTTTGGGCTACGTGGTGTCCTTACTGTAGAGAAGTCATACCGCAAATGGAGAAATTTTATAGAGAAAATAAAGATAAAGTAGCGGTAATCGGAATTGATATTAAAGAAAGCAAAACAAAAGTGGAAAATTTTATCCGCAAGATAGAAATATCCTACCCAATAGCTTTAGATACTGATGGTAGTGTGGCCAGATTATATAAAGTAAGAGGAGTCCCCACGATTGTAGTTGTGGATAAAGACAGTAAAATTATCTATTATGGTCATTCAGTACAGGAGATGCTGGAGCAAGTAGACTTTTCAAAATGAAGGCAAAAAGAGTAGTTGTAGCCATGAGCGGCGGCGTAGACTCATCAGTCTGCGCCGCTTTACTTAAAGCCCAAGGCTTTGAGGTTATCGGCATCACCATGCAAATCTGGCAGCGGCCTCAGGCGGGAAGCGGCTGTTGCGGTATAGGCAGCATAGAGGATGCCAGAAAAGTGGCCGCTCAGTTGGGCATACCCCACTATGTATTAAATTTCCGAAATATCTTTCAGGAAAAAGTAATTGACAACTTTTGCAGAGAATACCAAAAGGGAAAAACTCCCAACCCTTGCATTAGATGTAATCAATACATCAAGTTCGACTATCTGCTAAACAAGGCCAGGCAGTTAGACGCCTCTTATATCGCTACAGGCCATTATGCTAGAGTAGAATTTGACAAAAAAAGAAAAAGATACCTGCTCAAAAAAGGGAAGGATAGCAAAAAAGATCAGTCTTATGTCTTATACCCAATGACTCAAGGGCAGCTGAAACATACTCTTTTGCCTTTAGGTGAGCTTACTAAGCAGCAAGTCAGGCAGATTGCTAAAGAAAAAGCTCTAGCGGTGGCCGAAAAAAAAGAATCCCAGGAGATCTGTTTTATCCCCGATAATAATTATGCAGAGTTTGTTAAAGCTCATACTGATGGCAAGCTGAGGCCAGGACCTATTTTAAATAACCAAGGCCAGACAATCGGCAAGCATCAGGGAATCATTTTTTATACTATCGGCCAACGCAAAGGCATAGGCATAGCCGATAAAGAGCCTTTATATGTAATTTCTATTAATAGAAAAGATAATACCATTATGGTCGGCAGAAAAGAAGATGTCTATAGTGACGAGTTGATTGCCGCAGATCTCAATTTTATATCTATGGATAGGTTAGAGGCCCCGATGCAGGTAGAGGCCAAGGTTAGATACCTTCATCCTCAAAGTCCAGCGACTATTTTTCCGCAAGATAGGGGCAGGGTAAGGGTGAAATTCGATCAGCCCCAGTGGGCCATTACCCCAGGCCAGGCCGTGGTATTTTACCAGGGTGATCGCGTTATCGGTGGCGCCACGATTATTTAACCGGTTTAAGGCCTAGCCTCAACAAGATAAATGGATAATGAATTGTTGCTTTTATATGTTACGGCGGCTTCAATAGGATTCATTCATACAATTTTTGGGCCGGATCATTACCTTCCGTTCATTGTAATGAGCAAAGCGCGGAAATGGTCACTGGCTAAGACCAGTCTGATTACGCTTCTTTGCGGTCTCGGTCATATAATAGGTTCGATTGTTCTTGGGGCCATAGGAATTGCTTTAGGATTTACGGTAATGAAGTTGGAAAGGTTTGAAGCGGTTCGCGGGAACCTCGCTGGGTGGGCCTTAATTGGTTTTGGCTTTGCTTATTTTGTCTGGGGCCTGCATCAGGCAATCAAGAATAGGCCGCATCGGCATTTACACCTTCACGGCATAGATTCTGAACATGCTCACCAGCATACACACACAAAAGAACACGCCCATATTCACGAAGAAGGAAAGAAAAATATTACCCCCTGGATTCTGTTTACTATTTTTGTCCTGGGCCCTTGTGAACCCTTAATCCCGATTTTGATGTATCCGGCAGCAAAACAAAGCATCGCTGGCCTTATCGGCGTCACCGCTACATTTGGCCTGACGACCATCATGACTATGTTGGGTATTGTGATTGTTTCATCCTTAGGCGTAAATCTGATCCCCTTAGGCCGCCTCGAGCGCTACGCCCACGCCCTAGCCGGCGTCACCATCTTCCTCTGCGGCTTATCCATCCAATTCCTGGGTCTCTAGTCTGTTTAGGCCGGGCCTAAACAGGTCAAATAAATTAGTTGACTTCTTACCAGCCTTATGGTACCATAAGGCTGTAAAAATAGAAGTCCCGCGTTAGAAGGGTTAAATCCCGGACGTTAAAACAAGTAAAACCTTCACGAGCCAAAAGCTCATGCTCACCATAGCAAAGTGAAGGTTTTTGTTTATAGGAGGTGAAATATGGGATTTGAAATTGATTTTTTATCTGTTGGTGAAGGTGAAAGAGGAGGAGATGCTATCGCAGTTCGTTATGGGAACTTGCAAGGCGATAGATTGGGGCAGGTTGTTCTTGTAATAGATGGGGGCACCAAACAGTCAGGCGAAAAACTGGTTGAGCATATGAAAAAATATTATAGCACTGATAGGGTTGATCTCGTCATATCAACGCATCCAGATGCTGATCATTCATCAGGTCTAACCGTAATTCTTGAAAAAATGAAAGTCGACTTACTATGGATGCATCGTCCATGGGAACATGCGCAAGAAATAAAGAATGAATTTAAAGATGGGCGTATTGCTGGCAAAGGCTTGAAAGGAAATTTAAAGAAAGCATTGGAGAATGCTTATGAGCTGGAAAAGCTTGCCACAGAAAAAAAGATACCGATTGGTGAGCCATTTTCCGATACTGCAACGGCAGATAAGCAATTGGTTATATTAAATCCAAGTGAAGAATTTTACGAAAATCTGTTGCCTCATTTTAGGGAAACGCCAGAACCAAAAGAAGAATTTAGCATTCCAGCTAAAGTTGTAACCGTAGTAAAAGAAGCAATCAATTGGATAATTGAGCACTGGAACCATGAAACGCTTAAAGATCCCGAAGAAAACGAGACAAGCGCTGAAAACAATACAAGCTTAATTTTTCTTTTACAAATCGATGGTAAGAAGAAATTGTTTGTCGGCGATGCGGGGGTTGAAGCTATTGCCAATGCTATTGCTAAATCTCAAGAATTAGGAATCGATTTAAAAACAGCTGATTTTATTCAAGTTCCTCATCATGGCAGTAAACATAATGTTGGACCTTCCGTTCTCGATGCTATTTTAGGACCAAAGCTTTCTGAGAAAAAACACTTAAAGACTGCGTTTGTAAGTGTTCCTAAAGACGGAGAACCCAAGCATCCATCAGGGAAAGTTATAAATGCTTTTCTTAGAAGAGGAGCAAAAGTTTTCGCAACAAAAGGTAGCACAAAACTCCATAAGTCCAATGATGCACCTGACCGCAGATGGGCTGATGCTATACCATTATCATTTTATGATAAAGTTGCAGAATAGATATGAGTGAAAAATGAATACTAAACTAAATATTTGCATAATAGAAGCGCGAGTGGCACCAGTAATGGTTAGTTTTGTTCTAGTTGGCTTAGCAGTTATAACATACAATAGGGGACAGTCTCCCGAACAATTTGGAGGACGGCCCTTAAATGCGTTTAAATGCGGCCCTTAAATGTATAGGAGGCAAGCATGAAAGAGCTAGTGCAGAAATTATCATCATACAACTTATTTAATTATTTATTTCCAGGTATAGTTTTTGTCATCATTTTAAAGGAAATGACATCGTACTCATTGTTGCAAGAAAATTTTATCACAGGAGCTTTTGTGTATTATTTCATTGGATTAGTAGTTAGTAGATTTGGCTCACTAGTGGTCGAGCCACTTTTAAAAAAAG
>JAMXCY010000007.1 GCA_024543015.1 Candidatus Omnitrophota bacterium
GGCGACCATCGAAGGTAGCTTGGGAAGTTTAAGTTTAACCTGGGACGAGCGGCCCTGCATTTGTGTAGTTGTAGCTTCCGGAGGCTATCCGGGAAGTTATGAAAAGAATAAAGAGATTTCCGGTTTAGATGAGGCCAGAAAGGTGAGTAATGCCGTTGTCTTTCACGCCGGAACAAAAAAAGAGGGTGAAAAATATTTTACTTCAGGAGGCCGTGTCTTAAATGTGGCAGCCTTAGGAGACACTCTCAAACAGGCGCAAGAGCGGGCATACCAGGCAATTGAAAAAATTAATTTTGAAAAAATGTATTTTCGCCGGGATATTGGATGGAGGGCATTGCAAAGATGAAAACGAAAGTTGCAATAATTATGGGTAGTAAGTCAGACTCACCTATTATGTCTGAAGCAGAAAATATGCTTAAGGCATTCGGCATCAAGCCGGAAGTACGCGTTCTTTCCGCACACCGCACGCCTCTGGCTACCATCAATTATACAGTTTCAGCCAGAGTTAAGGGGATTAAGGTAATCATTGCTGGAGCCGGAGGCGCAGCACACTTAGCCGGCGTCATTGCCGCGCACACTACTTTACCGGTAATCGGCGTGCCTATGCCCACACGCTATCTCAAAGGGATTGATTCGTTATTTTCCACAGTGCAGATGCCTTCGGGGGTGCCGGTAGCCACAATGGCCATTGGTAAATCCGGGGCCAAAAACGCCGCAATCCTGGCAGTTCAGATTCTAGCCCTGGAGGATAAAAAGTTAGAGCAAAAAATAGCGCAGTTTAAAAGGAAACTCGCCGCCTCAATTAAGAAGAAAAGGTAGGGGAAAGGAAATCAAAATGGGACAGATACTAGAATTTTCGTTTCTGGGAAACAGTGTTTTAAATTACGCCATAGCCATTTTGACAGTCTTAGGTATTTTGCTCGCACTGACGATATTTAAACGCATTATCTTAATCCGGCTGAAGAAATGGGCAGAAAAAACTGCTACCACTATTGACGATTTTGCCGTTGGTTTGATCCAAAATATTGTTATTCCTTTGGCCTATTTTGGTGCTTTTTATCTTGGCGTCAATGTCTTAACGCTACATAGTTCATTGAAAAAAGGCATCAATATTTTGGGTTTGGTCTTACTTACAATATTTACTGCGCGTTTAGTTACAGCCTTGATAAATTATGGTTTTAAAGTTTATTTATCCCAGAGAACTACAAACGTTACGTTGGAGCGAAGCATGAAAGGGATGCTTGGCCTGACCAAGGTAATTGTTTGGGGTCTGGCAATTATCTTTTTCTTAGATAATCTCGGTTTTAAAATTTCTACAGTCATTGCCGGTTTAGGCATTGGTGGTATTGCCGTAGCCCTGGCCGCCCAGGCCGTCTTAAAAGACTTATTTAGTTATTTTTCTATAGTTTTTGACCGACCGTTCGAAATAGGAGATTTCATCATTATCGGCGATTATTTAGGAACCATTGAATATATCGGCATTAAGACTACGCGGATTCGCAGTTTAGGCGGGGAACAATTGATATTTTCTAATACTGATCTTACGGATTCACGCGTCCGCAATTACAAAAGAATGGAGAAAAGACGCGTAGTTTTTAAGCTGGGAGTTGTTTATCCCACTAAGCTTGAGCGGCTGCAGGAGATCCCTGAAATAATTAAAGATATTGTTAATCATATTGGCGATGCCGCCTGTGACCGAGTCCATTTTTCTTCCTATGGAGACTTCAGCTTAAATTTTGAGATTGTTTATTATGTGATTGGCGCCGACTATAACAAATATATGGATATCCAACAAGAAATTAATTTGGCCATCAAAAAAGAATTTGAGAAACGCAAAATCGAGTTTGCCTATCCAACACAAACAGTCTATTTAACTAAATAGAAATATTAAGGATTGCACAATAATGGCCACAAATAAGGAAAAATTGCAACGGACTGTACGCACAAAGCTAAAAGGTTACCGGGTAATAGTAGCCTCTAACCGGGAGCCCTATTTGCATTATATGAAAGAGGGCAAAATTGCTTATCTTAATCCTCCCGGTGGCGCAGCCCATACCTTAGACTCAATCTTGCAGGCCTGCGGCGGCACCTGGGTTGCTTATGGTAGCGGCAATGCCGACAGAAAAGTAGTTGATCAAGACTCAAAAATAAAGCTGCCTCCTGAAAATCCGAGCTATACCTTAAAAAGAGTTTGGCTGAACAAAGAACAGGTCAACGGCTATTATTATGGTTTCTCCAATGAAGCTCTTTGGCCATTGTGCCACATTGTTTACACCCGCCCGATATTCAGGCAATCAGACTGGGAATATTACCAGCAGGTAAACAAAATGTTTGCCCAGACCATACTCGAAGAGATCGGCCAAGATAAGGCCTTTGTCTGGATTCAGGATTATCATTTGGCGCTCGTGGCCAAATATATCAAAGAGAAAAGAAAAGATGTAATCTGCGCGCAATTCTGGCATATCCCCTGGCCCAACCCCGAAGCCTTCAGAATCTGCCCGATGAAAAAGGAGATCCTTAAAGGACTTTTAGCTAATGATCTGCTGGGATTTCACCTGCGTTATTACGACGCAAATTTTATCAGCACAGTAGAGAAGGAAATCGAGGCCCGCATCGATAAAGAAAGGACCTCAATCATCTCTCGTGGTCATGAGACTATGATCAGGGCCTTTCCCATTAGCGTAGATTTTCAAAAGATTAGCCAGGATGTTGAGTCTGACGAAGTTAAAAAGCGCGCCGAGCGTTTCAAAGAAGAGTTTTCTTTAAGCGGAGATTTAAAAGTTATCCTGGGGCTTGATCGGGTAGATTATACCAAAGGCATCCCGGAGCGATTGCGGGCAATAGGCAGGCTGTTAGAAAAATATCCGCAATATAAAGAGCGTTTTGTCTTTGTTCAAATGGGCGCCTTAAGCAGGGTGCATATTTCGAAATACCGGGATTTAAATGACGAAATAAATGATTTGGTGGAAAAGGTTAACTGGGAACATTCGACTGAATCCTGGTCGCCGATCATCTTTGTGCGTCGGACTCTCTCGTATCCCGAGACAGTGGCCTTTTACCGCTTAGGCGATATTTGTGTGGTCAGCTCTGTACACGACGGGATGAATATTGTAGCCAAAGAGTATATTTGCGCTAAAAATAATTTAGAGGGTATGTTGATCCTGAGTCAATTTACGGGAGCTGCTCGGGAACTTAGCGATGCGGTATTCATTAATCCTTATGACATTGAGGATTTTTCCGAGAAAATAAAAGACACTCTAGAGATGTCTAAAAAAGAGAAGACCCAGAGAATGGCCAGAATGCGCGAGACCATATCCCGGAACGACATCTATAGATGGGCGAATAAATTTATTAACGATCTTGTTAAAACCGTAAAAGTATTGCCCCGAGCGTAGCAAGTATGCAATATTTGTTTAGCAGCCGCAGAGTATTAGAAAAAAGGATGCAGGCAAAAAAACATATACTTCTCTGTCTGGATTTTGACGGTACGCTTGTTCCTATTTATCCCAGGCCGCAAGATGCCCTCCTTGAGGAAAATGTGCGCTCCGGGTTAGTTAAGCTTTCAAGTTGTAAGTTTTTTTCTATAGGGATTATTAGCGGCCGGGCCTTGAAGGATATTAAAGAAAAGGTCAAGATAAAACATTTAATCTATGCGGGCAATCACGGCCTGGAAATTGCCTATAGAGGTAAAATTTTTATTTATCCTCCAGCAAAAAAATACATTCCTCTGATTATTGAGATCGGCAAAAAGTTAACCAGAGCCTTAAGGGCTTTCCCGCAAGCTGTGCTGGAGAGAAAAGGTTTGAGTTTAAGTCTGCACTATCGCTTAGTTAAGCTTGAGAAACTCTCTAAGCTTAGGAAAATATTTTTCAAGCTGCTCAAACCTTATTTAGCCGTAGGAAAAGTAAAGCTAACCCATGGCAAGAAAGTCTGGGAGGTGCGCCCCTCTATTAAGTGGGATAAGGGAAAAGCTTTTCTTTGGCTTAAAGATAAGTTAAAGTCAAGGGATCTATTTAGTATATACATCGGAGATGACCTTACCGACGAAGACGCCTTCCGGGCCGTAAATAAAATAGGGGGATTAAGCATTCTTGTGGGTAGAAGAAAAAGCTCGCAAGCTAAATATTACCTCAAAAACATTCAAGACACGCAGAAGCTCTTGAGAGTCTTATTGGAAAGATGCGCAAGATAAAAAAAGCCGAACAACCCTTTACCTTTTACACGCGTTTGCATTTGCAGGAGTTGACCGGACGCAAAGCACGCGGCCTTAAGGAATTGCTTGAAGGCATTCGCGATGTTTCCGGCTCTGTGATTTACCACCATACCCACCGTTTTCTCCAGCAGCATCAATTTCTTTCACCCGAACCACCTAATGACTTTGCCTATTGGATAACCGAGATCTTGGGAGAGCACAAATTGGGGGAGGAGCTAGCCAGCATTGACACAATCCAGTTTTCCAGCATCCGGGCCTTAAGAAATAAACTTGTTGAGACTTTAGAAAAGCATATCGGCCAGATGAAAGATACAGGCCAGGGCCAATTCCGGGTTTCCACAGTTGAGGAACAATTTCATTTTGTTAAGACCGTAAGCTTCATCCTTCCCTCCGGTTATGTGGCTCGCGACATTGTAGAATTTGTAGAGATTCTAAAAAAGGTGACTATTGATTCTATATATTTTCATGTCTTCGAGGCAAAGTTGCGCTTAGAGAAACAGATGAACGACTTCTCTTACTGGATTGATACCAGCTGTGCTGATCCTGAGCTTGCGCAAAAATTATCCCGGCTCGATCCTTATACGCATACCTTGGAAGGATTAAGAGCAAAGATTGTTAATTTGGTAGGTAAGCGCATAGAAGAGGCCAGAGTATGAAACTTTCTGATTATGAACCAATTGTGGGTAAGAATGTTATCGAGGAACTTAAACAACTAGCCAGCAGGCTTTCGGCAAAAGTTGTGCGCAACGTCAATTCCACTGCCGTAGGCGGCGGAGTGGCCGAAATTCTCAGTCGGATGACGCCGCTTTTAAATGAATTGGGCTTGCGGGCCCATTGGGACGTAATCAAGGCAGAGGGAGAATTCTTTTCGGTGACTAAAAAGCTTCATAATATGTTACATGGAAAGAAAGCAGAGCTTACCCAAAGCGAAATAGATTTATTTTTAGAAACCGGCGAAAAAAATCTAAAAAATATGGATCTTCGCGGCGAAATTATATTTGTTCATGACCCCCAACCCATTATCTTGGTTAAAAAGAAGTCGCAGCTCAAAAAAAGCAACTGGATCTGGCGTTGCCATATCGATGTCTCACAGCCCAATAAGCAAGCCTGGGACTTCTTAAAACCATACATCGAACAATATGATGTTTCGGTGTTTTCTTCTCCAAGTTTTGCTCAAACTTTGAACATCAGGCAAGTCTTGATTCCTCCCTCCATTGACCCTTTAAGCGATAAAAACAAAGAGCTTTCCGGAGAAACCATAAATTCTGCGTTGAGGAAGTTTGGCATTGTTGAGGATAAACCGCTGATTGTTCAGATTTCCCGTTTTGATTACCTCAAAGACCCCTTAGGGGTAATCGATGTTTACCGGTTGGTGAAAAAATATATAGACTGCCAGTTGGTTTTAGCCGGAGGTACGGCCACAGACGATCCGGAATCAAGTAAGGTCTTAAGCGAAGTACGGGAGAGGGCAGGCCGAGATCCGGATATTCATATTTTAGCTGTGCCTGCGGCAAGTGATATAGAAATTAACGCCTTGCAAAGAGCCGCTAGCGTCATTTTGCAGAAATCTATTCGTGAAGGGTTTGCCTTGACAGTTACCGAAGGCCTGTGGAAGGCCAAACCCGTAGTCGCCTCAGCAGTAGGAGGTATCCCCATGCAGATAAGACATAAATTTAGCGGTCTGCTTTCCCGAACAACCGAGGGCACAGCCTACTGGGTGAAGCAACTTTTAAACAGCCCCGAATACGCCAAGGCCTTAGGGGAAGCCGGCCGGGAATATATAAAACAGAATTTCCTGCTTACTCGTCATCTGCGCGATTATCTACTTTTATTCTTATCGCTTTACCACAACAAAGACATCGTTAACATATGAAAACAGAAGTTATTAAGATAGATCCAGAATACATAGATTTAGGAAAGATTAAAAAGGCGGCGCAGATTATCAAACAGGGTGGAGTGGTTGCTTTTCCTACTGAGACTGTCTATGGATTGGCAGCTGATTTTTCAAATCAACGGGCAGTAAAAAAGATCTTTAAACTAAAAAAGCGCCCAAAAAATAAACCTTTGGCTGTGCAAATATCCGATGTTAGTTATTTAGAACAATTGGCCTGCGATGTTCCCGCCCGGGCCTATCAGTTAATGAGTAAGTTTTGGCCGGGACCTTTAACTTTAGTGTTCAAGACAAATAAAGGGCCAACAGTGGGCGTACGTATATCCGCTAATCGGATTGCTCGTAGTTTGGTCAAAGAAAGCCAGACAGCGTTAGTTGCACCCAGCGCCAATCTTTCCGCTAAAGCGCCGGCAAAAACCGCAAAAGAGGTTCTGGCGACTTTTGACGGCCGGATAGAGATGCTTATCGACGGCGGAAAATCGGAATTAGGTATAGCTTCTACAGTTGTAGACTTATCTGTTTCGCCTTATAAGATATTAAGAGAAGGCATAATTTGCCGGAAGGATATAGAGGATGCCCTCCAAAGTTAAAACAATTCTTTTAATCTGCACAGGCAATTCTTGCCGAAGCGTTATAGCGCAGGGATTGTTGAAAAAGATGTTACAAGGAAAAGGTGCCTACGAAGTAGTCTCTGCGGGCACAGCCGGACTTGTAGGGATGCGGCCAACTGATGAGGTTATCCAGGTTATGTCCGAACAGGATATTGATGTCTCCGGCCACAGAAGCTCTGCCCTTAGTGAAAAGGATATCCGCGAAGCGGATTTAATCTTAGTAATGGAAAGAATTCATAAACAAATTGTCTTAAGCCACGCCCCCCTAGCCCAAGGTAAAACTTATCTATTAAGCGAATTCGGTAGGCAAAAATCGGAAGAAAAATTAGTCAACCCGGATATCCCCGACCCTATCGGAAAGCCTTTAGATTTTTACCGCAAGGTCTTTGATGTTATCAAGGAAGGCATCTTGCGAACGGTAAAGAAATTGGAGGAGCAATAATGAAAATTGCTATCGGTGCTGACCACGGGGGATATAAATTAAAAAGTAAATTGATTAAATTTCTAAAGGGGCGCAGTTATCTGGTTGCTGATTTGGGTACACACGACCTCAAGCGTTGCGATTACCCGGCTATTGGTTATAAGGTTGCCGCAAGTGTATCTTCAGGATCATTTCAACGGGGGATATTAATTTGTAAAACAGGTATCGGGTTTTCTATCGTAGCGAATAAACTTGCCGGCATCCGGGCAGCGCTTTGCCTGAGTGCGCTTCAGGCCCAACGCAGCCGTGAACATAATAATGCCAATGTCCTGTGCTTGTCGGCCAATTACTTAAACTTAAAGCAAGCCACCAAGATTGTCGATCGCTGGCTAAAAACTGAATTTTCCGGTGGTCGCCACGCCCGCAGGGTGAGACAAATTGGAAATATAGAGAGAAAAGCTAAAAAAGCAAGCAGGAGTTGATTAATGGATTATTTGAAAAATGTCGATCCGCAGATACATAAGGCACTTGGCGATGAACTCAACAGAGAGCGCAACACCATCAATTTGATTGCCAGCGAGAATTTTTCTCCCCCGGAAATCTTGCAGGCTCAAGGCTCAGTAATGACTAATAAATATGCCGAAGGCTATCCCGAGATGCGCTGGTACGATGGTTGCGAATATGTGGATATAGTGGAAGAATTAGCTGTAGAGCGGGCAAAGCAGCTTTTTGGCGCCGAACACGTAAATGTCCAACCGCATTCGGGAACACAGGCCAATATGGCGGTGTATTTTGCTATGCTCCAAGCCCAAGATACGATTTTGGGCATGGACTTAGCCTGCGGAGGGCATCTTTCCCATGGACATCCTCATAGTTTCTCAGGAAAATTCTTTAACGTTATTTCTTACGGCGTCAGCAAAAAAGACGAAAGGATAGATTATAACGAAGTTGAAGCCTTGGCCAAAAAACATAAGCCTAAGATGATTCTGGTCGGTGCCTCAGCCTACCCGCGGATTATCGATTTTGTTAAATTTCGTCAGATAGCCGATAAGGTCGGCGCGTTTGTTTTGGCTGATATTGCCCATATAGCAGGGTTGGTGGCTTGCGGACTTCATCCAACGCCTGTTCCTTATGCAGAATTTGTTACTACCACAACACATAAAACCTTGCGCGGTCCCAGGGCGGGAATGATTATGTGCCGCCGGGAATTTGCTACAAAAATAGATGCAGAGGTATTCCCGGGAATTCAGGGAGGACCCCTGATGCATGTGATTGCTGCCAAGGCAGTAGCTCTGCAATTGGCCATGAGCCCGGAATTTAAGAATTATCAAAAACAAGTAATTGCTAATGCCAAAAGATTAGCTTCTGAATTGGAACAAAGAGGCTATCGCATTGTTTCCGGAGGCACGGACAACCATCTACTCCTGGTAGATTTAAGGCCAAAAAAGATAACGGGCAAAGATGCAGCTTCAGCTTTGCATGCGGCCAATATAGTGGTGAACAAAAACTTAATTCCCTTTGATCCGCAGGGAGCAAAATTAACCAGCGGCTTAAGGTTAGGCACTCCCGCGATAACCACAAGAGAGATGAAAGAAGAGCAAATTTCCCAAATTGCCTGTTTAATCGACGGAGTGATATCTTCGCCCAGGGACAAAAAGGTGATTGAAGCTACGCGTCAAGAAGTATTAAAACTTACCAAAGATTTTCCGTTATATAAGGAATTATAAAAATGAAATCAAAAAAACAAAAATTAGATCTCCGGCCAAGTTGGGATGAATACTTTTTAGGCATTGCCCGCTTTGTCTCTAAACGCTCAACCTGCCTGCGTAGAAAAGTAGGCGCTTTGATTGTGAAGGATAGGCGTATCCTGGCTACAGGCTACAACGGGACCCCCAGCGGTATAACACATTGCGCTAAGCTGGGATGTTTGCGCAGGAAGCTTAACATCCCCTCGGGGCAGAGGCATGAATTGTGCCGGGGTTTGCACGCTGAACAAAATGTGCTTCTGCAGGCAGCCCTTTACGGAATTAGCCTAAAAGAAAGTACCATCTATATTACCAATCAACCCTGCATTATCTGTGCCAAGATGATTATCAACGCCGGGATAAAAGAAGTCGTTATCACCGGTACTTATCCCGATAAGATGGCCCGTGATTTTTTGGATGAGGCCGGCATCAAAGTGCGCAAAACGAAAAGCCCATGAAATGTCCTTATTGCGGAAACTTAGAAGATAAAGTAGTAGATTCGCGCTCAAGCGCAGAAGGGAACTCGATTCGTCGTCGGCGGGAGTGCCTTAAGTGCGAACGTCGTTTTACCACCTACGAGCGTATTGAAGAGACGCCCTTAATGGTGGTCAAAAAAGATGGACGCCGTGAAGTATTTGAGCGTAAAAAGATTTTATCCGGCCTGGTTAAGGCTTGTGAAAAAAGGCCGGTGAGCATGGAAAATTTAGAGCAGCTTGTAGATAAAATAGAATTTATGCTGCAAAAAACATATGAGAAGGAAGTGCAGTCAAAAGAAATCGGAGAGCTGGTCATCAAGCTGCTCCAGCAGCTTGATGAGGTGGCTTATGTGCGTTTTGCTTCCGTATACCGTCAATTTAAAGATGTGGCCCAGTTTATGAAGGAACTAAAAGGCCTGTTGCCAAAGGAAGAGAAATAACATAGCTTATTTAATTGCAAAATGCAAATATCAAATTTTAAATTGCAAAATAAATTTGCAATTTTTAGTTTGCAGTTTGAAATTTTCAGTTAAAAGAAAAGGGGGATTCACATGCGTAAACTCTATATCGTTAGTCTAATTGGCATAGCAGCCTTGATCATCGGCTTAGCTTTTGCTGAGCAGATGACCTTTACCACTTATTACCCGGCACCAGCTGGGGTGTATAACGATATGGCGGTAATGAATAGCTTGGGTGTGGGCACGACGGACCCTCAAGAGATGTTACATGTTGCAGGAAGCGGTGATCTCATCTTAGAAAGTTCAGCTGCCGGTTCAGATGTAACAAATCTTTATTTCATGGCCGGGGAGGGGGAGTCAGATCGCCCTCATTTTACCATTAGCGCTGGCGAGGATCCGGGTGATATTCTATTGTTTGAATCAAAGGAAAGTAGTAATTGGGAGACCATAATGGCTCTCAAAAGCACCGGCAACGTCGGCATCGGGACGACGAACCCCGGATCGAAGCTTGATGTAGCGGGAAAGATAAAGGTGGCTGATGATGGCGGTGCCGCTACAGATGGGATGATCCGGTGGAACGGAACTAGCCAGGATTTTGAAGGGTTCAAAGGCGACGATTGGGTTTCGCTGACAGGAGCCCCGGATTACGATTCCGGCTGGGTTGCCGATAATAGGAACACTTCCCACACGACTACCTACAACCATAATTTAGGAGTCCTCCCCTCAAAAATCTCTATTTGGTTTTCTCCAACAAATCCTCCGACACGCATATACCCTCTTGTTTGGCCGCATACAGCAGAAAATCCCGTATCCACGGATATGGACGAAAACCAGTTTAGAATGCACATTTACGGACCCTACAGTCTACATAAAAGTTGGGTCACACCGGATACCTGGACTAATTACGACTCCGGTTTCTACCGAGTCAGAATTTGGAAATAATACTATGTAGGATGGATTAAGTTGTTTTTGAAACGCGGGAAGGAGTCTCACCGCTACCGACATCGCAAAGAAGCAATCGTGCGTGCCAAAGAAGGTGCCACGTACCCGTGAGCTACCGTGTAACTGGGACCGTTTCCCAAATCATTCGGGAACCTGCTCAGTTTGCAATCGGGAAGCTGTACCTTGTAAAGCAAAGCGGAAAGTGTACCTTAGGAAATAAAGCGTGCCAGTAAAGACCAAGATTAGACCTGAAGAGAAGACGTTACAGGGGCTAAATGCTAAACAGAAAGAGGCAGCCAGACACGATCAAGGCCCCCTTTTAATTATTGCCGGAGCCGGTACAGGCAAGACAGCAGTAATTGCCCGGCGCATCGCCCAGCTTATTGCGAGTAAAAAAGCTAAACCCGAAGAAATTTTAGCGCTGACTTTTACTGATAAAGCTGCTGCCGAGATGGAAGAAAGAGTGGATTTGCTTGTACCCTATGGCTATACCGATATCTGGATTTCTACTTTCCATGCCTTTGGTGACCGGATCTTACGCGAAAATGCCTTGGAATTAGGATTAGACCCGGAATTTACTGTTCTTACTCGAGCCGACCAAATAATCTTCTTAAGAGAACATCTCTATGAATTTGCGTTAGATTATTATCGTCCTAAAAGCGATCCTGCCCGTTTTCTGCAAGCACTGGTAATTCTATTTAGTCGCCTTCGGGACGAAGATGTCTCCTGGGAGGAATATTTAGAATATGCCAGAAAACTCCAGAAGCAAAGTCAACTCTCTCCCCAAGACATAGAGTTAGCTGAAGATGCCCGTTCTCAGATAGAATTGGCAGGGGCTTATGAAAAGTATCAAAAACTTTTAATGAAAGAGGGTAAGGTCGATTTTGCCAACCAGGTCTATTTGACGTTACATCTTTTTCGTCGCCGTCCAAGAGTGCTTAAGCGTTACCAGAAGCAGTTTAAGTATATTCTGGTGGATGAATTCCAGGATACCAACTTCAGCCAGTTTCAACTGGTGAAATTATTAGCCGAAGCACACAAAAACATTGTCGTCGTTGGTGACGATAACCAGTCTATTTTTAAATTTCGCGGTGCAGCCATCAGTAATATCCTAAAATTTACGGATTACTACTCCCAGGTCAAACAAATTGTCCTTACTGAAAATTATCGTTCAACACAAACCATTTTAGATCAGGCCTACCGCTTAATAAAATATAATGACCCGGATACATTGGAAGTAAAATGTAACATTAGTAAAGAGTTAATTGCCCGCGAAAAAAAAGGTCCTGATATCCAGCATCTTCATTTTGATACAGGTTCAAACGAAGCCGATGAGGTGGCCCGGATAATTGAAGAAAAGGCCGCCAAGAAAGGGATTTCTTTCGGTGATATTGCGATTCTTGTGCGTTCCAATAACGACGCGCAAAGCTTTTTGCGCGCTTTAAATATGCGTTTGATTCCCTGGCGTTTTTCCGGCAACCAAGGGCTTTACAACCAGCAAGAGATTCGCTTTTTGATATCTTTTTTGCGTGCTATTGCCGACCCTGATGACAGTATCAGCCTGTATCATCTGGTAAGCTTCTCCGGAGTCTATAACCTGGATATGGCGGATTTGACTCGTTGCCTGAATTGGGCGGATAAAAAGAACCGTTCTTTATTTACCGTGTTTAGCCAGTTGGATAAAATTAGAGAGCTTGGCCCTATTTCGTCAAAAAGCAGAGCCAAAATTAGAAAGATTGTTGAGGACATCAACCATTACCTAAAAGAAACTAGAAACTTATCCACCGGAAGGTTGCTTTATTCTTTTCTGCAGCAATCAGGCTATATCAAAAGATTAGTAAAAGAAGAGAGTTTGGTTAATGAGCAGCGCATCAAAAATATCGCCCGCTTTTTTAATATCGTAGCTAACTTCGCCAATTTGACCGACCAAGACCACCTGCCTAATTTTGTTCAACACTTAGATATGCTTATTTCTGCCGGAGATGACCCGGCAACTTCTGAGGCCGATTTCGATTTAGAGGCGGTCAATGTTTTGACCTTGCATAAGGCCAAGGGATTAGAATTCCATACTGTCTTTTTAGTGAATTTAGTCCAGGGGCGTTTTCCCTGGCCCAGAAGGCGCGAGCCTATTGAAATGCCTTTGGAGCTGGTCAAGGACATCTTACCCAGCGGTGATTACCATATTCAGGAAGAAAGAAGGCTTTTTTACGTTGGGATGACCCGGGCAAAAAAAGAATTGTATTTTACCTCAAGCCTTGATTATGGCGGAAAGCGTGCGCGCAAGGTTAGCCAATTTGTCTATGAGGCTTTAGGCCTAAGTCCCCAGAAACCAGAAGTAATCAAAATGCAAGCAGTTCAGGAAATTGAGCGTTTTGCCTCACCTGCGGCCGGGCCGTCGATCAAAGAAAAACCGCTAACCCCCGATATGCTGCTGGGTTTGAGCTTTCGCCAGATCGATGATTACCTTACTTGTCCTTTAAAATATAAATATGTGCATATTTTACGTATTCCCATTATGCGTCATCATAGCGTAGTTTACGGAAGCGCTATTCATAAAGCTATCCTGGACTTTTATCAGGCCAAGATAAATAAAAGAAAATTTAGCGAAGAAGATTTAACCCAGAGTTTCCAGGATGCCTGGATCAACGAAGGCTTTTTATCGCGAGCCCACGAGGAACAAAGATTTACCCAGGGCAAACAGACGCTCAAAGATTTTTACAACCGAGAGAAAGATAAGAATATCCCGACTTATATTGAACAGCAATTTAATTTTGTTTTGGACCACGACAAGGTTGTGGGCCGTTGGGATAGAATTGACCAGACTCCCGAGGGTGCTGTAATTGTTGATTTTAAGACCTCCGACACGATAAATAAGCAAAAACAGGCGGATAAGCGCGTTAAAGAAAGCTTGCAACTTTCCATTTACGCGCTGGCTTACAGTATTATTAAGGGAGAACTTCCGGTAAGAGTCGAATTTCACTTTGTAGATACGGGTTTAGTAGGGTCTAGCAAGCGCACGGAAGCGGATTTGGAAAAGACGAAGAAATTGATTAAGCAGGCCTCCAGCGGCATCCGGGCGCGGGAATTTCCGGCAAAGCCGGAATATTTTGCCTGCACCTGGTGTGCTTATCGCGAAGTCTGTCCCTATACCGTCAGTACCAGATAAAAACACACTTGTGGAGGCTTAGCCTGCACAAGGTTTAAAGAAAAAAAAAGGGGGGGGAGTTAAATGATTACGTTTGAAGATTTTAAGAAGCTGGATATTAGAATGGCTACCATTGTTGAGGCCGAGAAAGTTGCCGACGCAGATAAGCTTTTGAGGTTAATTGTTGATTTGGGAGAAGAGAAAAAGCAGATCGTCGCGGGAATAGCCTTGCAGTATACGCCTGAGGAGTTAATTGGTAAGCAGGTGCCGGTGCTTTGCAATCTGGAACCCGCCAAGATTCGAGGCGTGGAAAGCAACGGCATGGCCTTGTGTGCGACTACACCGGATCCGGTACTACTTTTACCGGAGAAAAAGGTTCCCAACGGAAGTAAGGTTCGATGAAGAAAGAGTCGGTGCATTGTGAATTATTGGGGGCTGGCAAGGTCAGGTGTCTGCTTTGCCCTCATTACTGTCTCTTGAAGAAAGGCCAGACGGGCAAATGTGGCGTGCGCAAAAATGAATATGGCCGGCTTTTTTCCTTAGTTTATGGTGAGGCCACTTCCATTGCCTTAGACCCGATTGAGAAAAAACCGCTCTATCGTTTCCATCCGGGAAGTTCTATTTTATCTTTAGGCACAAAAGGATGCAATCTTAAATGCCCTTGGTGTCAGAACTGGTCGATTTCTCAGGACCTTAGTTCTGCAACTCAAAAGATAACTCCCAGAGAAATAGTAGCTCGTGCCAAGCAGCTTGACTCTTTAGGGATTGCCTATACCTACAATGAACCGTTTATCTGGTATGAATTTGTCTGTGATACAGCCAAACTTGCCCATAAGGAAGGCTTGAAAAATGTCTTAGTTACCAACGGCTATGTAAATCAAAAACCCTTAGAAGAAATCATTGACTTTATTGATGCGATGAATATCGACGTCAAATCCATGAATGAGGGTTTTTATCAAAAGCATTGCCAGGGAAAGTTGGCGCCTGTGCTGAATACGGCAGAATTCTCCACAGACAAATGCCACATTGAGATTACGAACCTGATTATCCCCACGCTTAATGACGGAAAAGAAGATTTGGAAAGACTAGTTGACTGGATTGCAGAAAAATTGGGGGAGGATACGCCGCTGCATTTTTCCCGTTACTTTCCTTGTTACAAAATTGATATCCCGCCTACATCGAAAGAGAAATTAAAGACGGCTGAAGATATTGCCAGGAAAAAACTTCGCTATGTATATTTAGGTAATCTCTAAGGGCTGTTTTAATTTTTGAGTTTTCCAGTATTATTTTCTAAACTTGCCTTATTTTTTAGATCATTCAGCCAAATTCTGTAGAAAATATCCTTTTTTCTTTCCAGAACTTTTTGAGAAAATTTTTCTTTTTCCTGGATAAACTTTTCTTCCTCAATGGGGATTATCTCTTTGAGGCTCAAGATGCAGTAGCCTGCAGGCACAGCAATTGCTTCGCTTACGGCCCCGGGTTTAAGGGCAAAGGCCGCTTGAGCAAACTCAGGACTTTGGCCGATTCCTGAAATATAGCTAATCTTTGAAAATCCTTCGGTTTCTTTGACAGTCAATGTTAGCTTTTCCGCTGCTTTCTCGAAACTCAAAGCCTCTTCCTTAACCAGCCCTTTAAGTCGGGATGCTAAGTCTTGAGCTTCTTCTTTGGCTAACTCCCGGGACTTCTCTATAATTAAGGCTTCTTCAACTGCTACTTTAATCTTATCTAAAGCAGGAATGTACGGTTCTTTCTTTTCTTTTATTTTTATAATGAAATATCCCTTGGGGGTTTCTATTACGTTACTTATTTCATCTATCTCCAGACTGAAAGCCGCGTTTAAAAATTCATAAGATAAGCCTATTTGCGCAATCACATCCTGCGATCCGAAGAAACCGGTCTCTTGAATTTCCAGCTGGTTTTGTTTGGCTAGATCTTCAAAAACAGCAGTCTCCTCCCCAATCCTATCGGCTATCTGCCAGATTCTATCTTCCAGCAGCTCTTTTGCCTTTTCTTGGCTTAATTTTTCTTTGATTTCTGCTGTAACTTCTGCCAAGGGTTTTGTGCTTTCTTTTTTATCTTTTACTAAAAACTCCTCAGTATGCCTTTCATAGTAATCCCGGATTTCTTCTTCAGTTATATCTACTTTGGGGCTGTCTTGGTCGAAATATAAGGCTATGTACTGCACGTTTACCTGTTCGAGTTTCTTAAACTCAGCTTTATGCTTTTGGTAATATTGCTCCAGCTCTTCATATGCAGGATGGACCTGCTCCTGGAAACTTTGCGGTTCAATTAAGACATAAGAGGCCCTAGCCAGCTCCTGTTCGTTCTTATACACCTGTTCTATTTCTTCGTCGTTAACTTTTACGTTATCAATTAATTGGTTTTTGAGTTTATCCAGTATCAGGGTTTGCCTTATTTGTTCTTCAAACTCGCGGGAGGGAGTGCGAAAAAAGTACTCTAAGAGCAGCTTGTATCTTTCTTGATTGAAACGACCTTCTTTGTGAAAAAAAGCTAATCCTTGAATAAAGCTGATTACTTCTTGATCCGTAACCTTTATCCCCTTTTTTTTGGCCTGATAAAG
>JAMXCY010000078.1 GCA_024543015.1 Candidatus Omnitrophota bacterium
CCAAGATGTCCAGGATAAAACCATTGGCATCCTTTCCAAAGGGTATAAACAGAGGATAGGCATTGCTCAAGCTATAATTAATGACCCTGAGGTTTTAATATTGGATGAGCCGACAATTGGCCTGGATCCGGTGCAAATTATCCAAGTGCGCAATCTGATCAAAAGCTTAGAGTATGAAAGGACAGTGATTTTAAGTACGCACATTCTCTCAGAGATTCAGCAGATTGCCCAAAGAGTCTTAATCATTAAAGCCGGTGAAATTATTGTTGATCAGCCTTTAGAAGAGCTCTTAAGAGAGCAGGGTGATCAACAGCTTGAAGATGTATTCCTGAGGATACATTCTGCAAAAGAAGATGGATCACGATGAACAAAGCTTTTACTATAGCTAAAAAAGAACTAAAGGCCTATTTTCTGTCCCCTATTGCTTATATTGTTTTAATCATTACTATCTCTATATTCAATATCTTTTTCTTTATGATTATTGATCAAAACAAAGAGGCTACTTTACGCGATGTCTTTAAAGCCATGGAGTTTTTGTTTATCTTTATTATTCCGCTTCTGACTATGAAGGTGTTCTCGGAAGAGAAATTTACCGGGACCATGGAGTTCTTAATGACCACCCCCACGACAAATACCGCTATTGTGCTGGGTAAATATCTGGGTAGTTTAATATTTTTTACTCTAATCATTGGATTAACATCAAGTTATTATTTTATTATTGAGTTTTTCGGTCAGCCTGACAAGTTGGCCATTTTGACAGGATATTTAGGTATTTGGTTAGAAGGAGCGCTGTTTCTCGCCATCGGCATATTAGCTTCTTCATGGACAAAAAATCAAATTATCGCTGCGATGAGTTCTTATGTGATTTTGTTTTTATTATATTTCTCAATAAGTTTTATTAAGTATTCCAGTGGTTTAGCTCAAAACCTAATCCGATATATTGGTACCTGGAGTCATGCCGAGAATTTTGCTGTGGGACTGCTTACGACAGCTGATTTGGTTTATTACCTAAGCGGAATTTTTATTTGCATTGCCTTGACCAGACTCAGTATTGAGAATCGATTATGGCGTTAATTAAGAATCAGAAAAATCTTCCCTTATTACTTGGAGCAGGGACACTCTGCCTTTTGTATGGCCTGGGCCTCTCCTTTATAGAAAACTATTTCAGCAAACTAACTGCCGTTATTTCTTTAATCGGTTTAGCTTGTATTTTGGTCTGCCTTTTTAAGCTGAAGGAACGCGCGCAAAGTTTAAGCAAAGTTTCTCAATGGAGAAAATATGGTTTTATTACATTTGTGATTGTACTTTTTTTGCTTCTTCTTGTGGGAATCAACTACTTATCGCATCGCTACAATTTGCGCTGGGACCTAACTAAGGCCAAACAGCACACCTTGACCGAAGCATCAGCCGCATTTATCAAAGAACTCAGACAAGAAGTTAAAATAATCGCCTTTTATGTGGGAATACCGCCAAAATATTTAGAAGACCTTTTTAAAGAATACGAGAGAATCTCTAAGGGACAAATCAAAACCGAAGTTATTGATCCTATCGTACAGATTGGTTATGCTGCCCAGTTCGGCAGTATTATCAGCGGAGAGGAAAGGAAAGTTATCGTACTCTCAAGGAATAATGAGCGTAAGGATATCGACTTTACAAATCGGCCTTTAAGCGAGGAACAATTAACCAATGCCATTATCCGGGTGGTCAGAGATAAACGTATTGTCTATTTTTTAACCGGTCATGGTGAATACAATATCTTGGATGAGGGCGCTAACGGTGTGAGTAAACTGGCAAAATTATTAATTCCAAACAATGTTGAGACAAAAGAGCTGATGCTGGGGATAAACAGAGAGATTCCGGATGATTGCGATGTGCTTATTATTGCCGGAGCGCAAGATTCTCTAACGGAGGAAGAAGAGAAGATTGTTCAGGCATATTTAGAACAGGGTGGAGATGCCCTGTTCTTAATCGAAAATACCCCTGTCACTACACCCGATAAACCTCTCAGTGAAGAAGAAAAACGCAAAAATCCAGCCCTAAATAGCATTCTCAATCATTGGGGGATAGACATCGCCGATGATATTGTCGTGGATTTAAGTAGTCATATAAGTGGTGATGTCGGTATTCCTGCTACTCGCAATTATCTCTCGCACAGAGCGATTGTCAAAAATCTGGATTACACCTTTTATGTCCGTCCGCGGTCGATTTCAATTTTAAAAGACCGGCGTCAATCAATTAAAGTAGCCCCCTTAGTTTTAACGGCTTCAGAAAAGGATAGCTGGGGTGAGACTGACAGAACCTTACAGATTAAATTTGATGCAGGATTAGACAAACCCGGACCAATTACAATCGCTTCCGTTATCTGGGAGCCAAAACAAGAAAGTGAACTTTCTGATACCCGCATTATAGTTTTTACTGATGCAAATTTCTTAAGCAATGCTTTTATCACTCAGTATAGCAATGCCAAGATGGGCTTGAATGTGATCAATTGGCTTTCGGAATTGGATTACCGCGTTTTTATTGACCAGAAAGAAATTAAAGTTGAACGGCTTGAGTTAAACAGTAAGCAAAAACGCACGGTGGCTGTTATACTTTTTGTTATGCCCATCCTTATTGCCACCACAGGCATAATGACTTGGCTAAGGAAGGATTAACTTGGTTTCTCAAAAGGTGTAAGATTGGGCTTTTGTTGTAACCAATGTAAACACTATGAGAAGTGCCAAGAAGAGGAATATCAAAAAGCAAGAGAATAAAGAGTCCTAATTATGTTTGACTTATCCAAAAAAAGATTTAGGTTGAGAATTGTGCTACCGGCCTATCCCGCGTTTAATATTTATTCTCGTATTGCTAAGGGAACTACGGCCTTGGGGCCGGTATGTGTGGCCAGTGTTGTGAATGAAATTGAAAGATGGGATGTTGAGGTTATTGATGAAAATAACCTTCGTAGATACGGACCCAAAAGTAATTCAGGCGGAGCCGACCACGAATTTTTACAAAACTTAAGACCCGCTGATATAGTCGGGTTTTATGGCGGATTGACCAGCACTATACCAAGGCTTTATAAAATAGCCCGCTTTTATAAAAATAAAGGTGTCATAACTATTGCTGGTGGACAGCATTTTACTAAAGATAATATAGCTGAAGGCTTGAATTCTTGTATTGACTATGTGGTTATTGGCGAAGGCGAAGTTACCATTAAAGAGCTTATAGAGGCTATCGAAGGCAAGCGAGACGTAAGTCAGGTTAAAGGTATCGCCTATCTAAATAATGGGCAGATTATTTATACTCCAGAAAGAGAAGCCCTGACGGACTTCGATAAGTTGCCTTTACCGGATTTCTCCTTAGTGCGTTATGCCAAACTTAAACTTTATTCTGTGGGTAGAATTCGCGGTTGCGGTATGAATTGTGAATTCTGTACCGTTAAAGGCAAAGCAAGGTATGCTTCTCCTGAACGTATGCTTGAGAGTATCAGCAATCTTTTAGAAACAAAGGATGTCAGACACTTTTTTATAGTTGATGACCTTTTTGGACAACAGCGGGATGAAACCATAAGGTTGTGCAATATCCTTCGGGATTATCAAAGAAATATAGGTAGACGATTAGACATAGGCGTTCAGATAAGATTGGATAAAGCTAAGGACCCTGAACTACTTTCTGCTATGCGCGAGGCGGGTATTAACACAGTAGCTATTGGGTTTGAGTCACCCATTGAAGAAGAATTAAAGGCTATGAATAAACGGATAAGGCAGGAAGATATGATATCCCTGACAGGAATATTTCATAAGTTTGGGTTTTTGATCCACGGTATGTTTATTTTTGGTTATCCCTTAAAAGAAGGCGTGAATTTCAAAATGGCAATAGAGGAACGGGTAAAGCATTTTAAGGATTTTATCCGGAAAGCTAAAATTGACACTGTGCAGGTTATGTTACCGGTTCCTTTACCTGGAACAGAATTAAGACATAGGCTGGCAATGCAAAACAGGATTTATGCAACTGAAGATGTGGGCTGGGAATATTATGATGGTAACTTTCCTCTTTTTGAGCCTGATCATCCGATGAGTGCTGAAGATATGCTGGCCTCTGCCAGGAAAATTATGGGGAAGTTCTATCAGTTTAAATATATGTTTATGATAGGTTTAAATATATTATCTTTTCCTGCTTTAATTTTCTTTTTGCATAATATTAAATTTGGCTGGAAAAAGTGGTATCGGCCCTGGCGCAACCACTTGATTCGTTTTGGCGGTTGGCTTACTATGAAGGAATGGATTTCAGCGTTTAAAAAAGATAAATTCTCGCAAAAATTGCAGAAGGCCAAAGAGCATTTAGAAAAAACGCAAAAAGTGTATAATTAACTATAAGATATTCGGAACAATACACCCCAGCCTCAAGATTTATCTTGAGGCTGTTTGATTTTAGGAGTATAATTGAGGGATTAAGGAGGAATAAATAATGATAATAACTTTAGGCATCCTGGCAGCGGTTATTTTACCTTTCTTTAATATTCCTCTGATGGTAAGAATCCATCAGAGGAAGTCTTCTAAAGATATCAGTTTGGTATGGACTGTAGGAATTTTCACTTGCGCGCTATTGATGCTACCTTCAGCTATCATCTCTAAAGATTTAGTATTTAAGCTCTTTGCAATTATGAATGTTATTTTATTTAGTGGAGTTGTGTATCACGTAGTGAAATATAGAAAATGACCCACCCATCCGAAGAAACCTTAATTGATGTAATTGCAGGAGAGAAAACATAAGGAAGGATGATGGAGAAGAATGGTTCGACAGGCTCACCACATAGAAGGTCAGTTGGAGTAATAACGCTTATATTTAGCTTGTGTTTCTTAGCTTCTTCTTTGATGGCTGATATAGATGACCTTCTCAGGTATAAAAATGATGGATTTGGCATTGAGATTAGCGTACCTAAAGGTTGGAAGATTTCTAGAAGAGATTTACCTCCTCAACAAGTAGCGACATGGTGGGGAAAATACAGGAAAGAATATATGCTTGTTGATTTTGTAAAGGAGGTTTCGGGTACAGAAACCCCATTATTAATATTGCTGCAAGCCAGTAGATACTTTAATTCCAATGGTACTCGAGAATCGCATGGCTACACCTTTGACACCAGTAAGGGCATTGGTGTGTATATGAATGCCCTGAAGAACCAAAGGAAATTCACTTTGGTTAAAAAACCATACAGGGTTTCTGTGGATGGAAGGACAGCCTTGAGGTTTATATGCGATCTTGATGCTGATAGAATACTTTTTACGGTTATCCTTGATGGTGATGATGTGCAGACGATACAGTGTATTGCCCCTGTCAAGGAATTTAAAAATAACAGACCTTCCTTTGAGAAAATCTTAAAAAGTATAAAATTTAACAAATAGTATACAAAGAAGAGATTAAGAGACACTGTCCCGATGAGTTTGGACAACGTTTCCAGGGTGGATTAAATGAAAAGAAATCGGTTTCTGGTATCTAAAGGAGGTTTCTTTACGC
>JAMXCY010000079.1 GCA_024543015.1 Candidatus Omnitrophota bacterium
TTTGGCATTCTTTTAGTAAATACCCCTAAATGGGAAGCTGAAAAAGTAGCTCAAGCGATTAGGGCAAGAGTAGAAAGTGAAAACTTTATTTTGCGCCGTAAGGCCACTGAAGTAAGGGTCTCTGGCGGAATTGCCGCTTTTCCCGAAGACGGAAAACTTAAAGAAAACTTGATTTCCAGAGCAGACCAGGCCTTGTATCAGGCCAAGCGCAAGGGAAAAAACAAAATATGCACCTGTTAAACCTTTTTATCATTCCGCTTATATTAATTAGCCTAAACTTTAAGTTGAAGTTTTCCTATGTAATTTCGCTTCTTTGCAGTCTGACGGCAGCAACTTTTATTTATACAGAACAGCTAACAGCGAATATTTTATTTACTATTGCAATCTTCAATCTTGTGCCTTTAGTTGGTCAGCGTTTTAGTCTCAACTTACGTAACAAGCAACTTTCTTTAGGGGCCAAAAAGAGCTTACTCAAAGCTGCTTGCGCACAAAGACGCAGGGAGCGGGATTTGACCCGGCAGTCTAATACTCAACTGGCTAACAAGGTTGCTCAGATTGTCGAGCTTTATCAGATGGGCAGAGATATGTCTTCTGTCTTAAAAACAGAAGGGATTTTTGAAATCTTAGCCAAGAAGCTGGCCGGGCATTTTCGCTTTGAAAGATGCCGCCTGATTTTAATAGATGAACAAGCCCAGGGGCTGGAAGTAGAAAAAGTATTTGAGTTAAAATATGACCAGAGTTATGTACGCCAGGTTGATACCGGCAGCGCCGATAGTCAAATCTTAAAGCAGAGTTTAGACGCAGAGAAAATAGCTTATATTGAAGAGGAATCAAAAGTTTTAGCTCCCTTAATGGCGGAGGGGAAGTTTTTAGGGGCTTTAACAGTAGAGGATTTGTCAGTTAGGGCTTTGGGTAACTTCTCCATTTTGGTTGATCAGTTTGCCCTGGAATTTGAAAGAGTAAGGCTTTATCAAAAAATCCAAAAGTTGGCGATCACCGATGGACTAACTGAACTTTTTGTGCGCAGGTATTTCTTGGAACGTCTAGAGGAAGAAATAGAAAGAAGTGCCTGCCATCATCTAGAACTCGCCTTTTTAATGATTGATATCGACCACTTCAAGCGCTGTAATGATAACTTTGGGCATTTAACGGGTGATGCGGTCTTAAAAGAAATAGGCGCGAGAATTAAGGCCAGCGTACGTGAGATAGATTTAGCAGGGCGCTTCGGAGGAGAAGAATTTTCTGTGCTCCTGCCGGATACGGATAAAGAGGGGGCTTATCAGGCTGCGGAGAGAATTCGTCTTAACATAGCCGAACACCGATTTAAGGCCTATGATCAGCCTATAAATGTCCAGATTAGCGCAGGAGTGGCCCTTTATCCCAGAGATTCAACATCGCTTCAAGGGTTGATAGACAAGGCCGATCAGGCCCTCTATCGCGCCAAGCAAGAGGGAAGAAATAGAATTTGCCTTTTTAATTGAAATTTTAGAGGTTTTAGGTTAGAATATTGTTCTATATTATAATGGTTATAATACCACAAGGGAGATAGAATGAAGATATTTATTGATACCGCTAATATTGACGAGATTAAAGAGGTAGCCAGCTGGGGCATACTTGATGGGGTAACCACTAATCCTACCCTGATAGCTCGGGAAAAACGGAATTTTGCGGATTTGGTTAAAGAAATTCATACAATTGTAGATGGTCCGATAAGCGCCGAAGTAATTAGCCTTGAGGCTTCCGGCATGGTTGAAGAAGCCAGAAAGCTATCCAAAATTGGTAGAAATATTGCGATTAAAATTCCTCTAACTGAAGAAGGGCTGAAGGCAACTAAAGTTTTAAGCCAGGAGAGAATTATGACTAATATGACCCTTTGTTTTTCTCCTGCGCAGGCTCTCTTGGCAGCCAAGGCCGGAGCGACATTTATCAGCCCCTTTATCGGTCGCCTTGATGATATAAGCCACGAGGGATTGGAGCTTGTGCGGGCAATAAAGCAGATTTATGCTAATTATGCTTATAAGACGCAGATTATTGTGGCCAGCATAAGGCATCCCTTGCATGTGGTAGAGGCGGCCAAAATAGGGGCAGATATCGCTACTGTTCCTTTTAATGTCTTAAAGAAACTGATGAAACATCCTTTAACGGATATTGGCATAGATAGATTTTTGCAAGATTGGCAGAAGCTTTCAGATAAGGAGAAAGCCTTTTAATGAATGCCCAAGGCTGGCGAATAGTTTTAGCCGCTCTTTTTTTAAGTTGTTCCTTGTTTCTTTCTTTGGCCTGGGCCCAAGAGGAAAAAACCCCGATTATCTGTTATGGTGAAAAGGTAGAATTCTTGGAAGCCCAGCAGAGGTTAATCGCCGAAGGGCAAGTTCAAATTTTCTATGAGGATGTACAAATAACTTGTGACAGAATTGATATAGCCTTAGATACCAAAATTGGGCATGCTAGAGGCAATGTCGTTGTCTATCAAGAAGATTCTGTTCTTACCGGCGATAAGGTTGATTATAATTTTGATACCCAGACCGGCACAATTTATAAAGCAGGATTTGCTTCTCAGGTAATATATGGCAAAGGTCCTGCGGCAGTTAAAGAAGGCCCTAGTGAGATTAGCATGCGCCATAGTTATATGACCACCTGCGATCTTGACCGGCCACACTATCGTATTCATTCCAGGAGCGCCAAGATATATCTTGGCGATAAAGTGGTAATGCGGCATGTAATTGTCTATGCCTTCGAGTTGCCTGTATTCTATTTGCCTTATTACAGTTTTGCCTTAAAGCCAGACCGTCCGAAAGTAACCGTGCTCCCCGGCAAAGATAAAGATTGGGGATATTATCTTTTAACTGCCTGGCGCTATGAATTCAGCCAATACTTTAAGGGCCTTTTACATTTGGATTATCGCGAAAGAAGAGACTTTGCCAGCGGCTTCGACAACTATTACCAAACTAAAAACTTTGGCAAGGGTTTTGCGAAGATCTATTATATGAATGAAAGAAGGTTAGAAGATGGTCGTCCCTGGAAATACCCCCACACTACCCATGAAAGAGAAAGATATCTGATTCAACAGCGGCATAGCTGGGATATTGATCCGGATACAGATTTAAGGTTTGAATATTGGGGCGTAAGCGATACGGATATCTTAAAGGATTATTTTTATCGCAAAGAATTCCAGAGGGAACAACCGAGCACAGAATCCTATCTTTCTATTGTCAGAAGCAAACCCGGCTATAGTCTTAGTCTTTTAGGCAAAAGGAGATTTAACAAAGTCTTTGCCAGGACAGAATATCAGCCAGAGTTAAAATTGGACATCTCCAGCGTAAAGATAGGTGGCGAAAACTCAAAATTTTACTGGAAATCAGAAAACTCTTTTGCCAATCTCAGCAAAAAAGAAGCCCACCCCAGCAATGTAGATGAAGATACAGTTAGGTTCGATACTTTTAATAAAATATCGCGCGTCACAAAACTTGGCTTTTTGCACATAACTCCTTTTGTAGGAGAAAGACAGACTTACTATACTAAAGATAAAAATGGAGAAGGCGGTTTTTTTCGCGGAGCTTTTAACACAGGAGTGGATGTGGAGACTAAGTTTTTTAGAATATTTAATGTCAACACAAATAAATGGGGTTTGGATATCAATAATTTAAGACATGTAATTACGCCTAAAGTGGCATATGGCTATATCCGTACGCCAACAATTCTTCCGGAAAAATTAGTGCAGTTCGATGGCCTGGATGGAATTAATAGACTTAATCAATTCACTTTTTCTTTGGAGAATAAATTGCAGACCAAAAGAAAGGTGGCAGGCCAGAAAGAGCTGCAAGCCGTAGATCTGGCGCGTTTGATTATCAGCACAAACTACGATTACAGACTGCCCGGAGGAAGTAAGTTTTCCAATATTAATTTTGATTTGGAATTTACACCTTTTAATTGGCTAGCTTTGGAATTTGATGCTGCCTATGACCACCTTCAGGATAGATTTATAACTTTTAATTTTGATATTTATGCTGCTAAAGGGGATAAATGGACGTCCGGATTTGGTTATCGCTATGCCCACGAAAACCACAGCGAGGCTACCTTTGAGATATCTTTTAAGCCTACGCCGTTATGGAAAATAGGGATATATGAGCGGTTTATGTTTAAAGGCTATCCCAATGCTAAGAAAAAAATTTATGATCTCAGACAGCAGGAATATAGGATAGTGCGCGACTTACACTGTTGGACATCAGAACTTATTTATACCGTTTCGCGCGGTGAAGGAGAGAGTCTGTATATTGTTTTTCGCTTAAAGGCTTTTCCAGAGTTACCATTAGAATTCGGCTCAAGCTATCATAGACCTAAGCAAGGTTCTCAATATCCTATACGATAGCACACAGGTTTAAGGAGAAAAAATGAACATTTGTATTGTTGGAGCAGGGCATGTGGGTTTGGTTAGCGGCGCATGTTTTGCCGAACTGGGAAATAAAGTAATTTGTGTAGATAATGATAAGTCTAGGGTTGCAGGCCTAAAGAAGTCTATTATGCCTTTTTATGAACCAGGCCTAAAAGAAATGGTAATCAAAAATGTTAAGGGCAAAAGGCTCCTCTTTACCACGAATTTAAAAGAAGCAGTTGGTAAATCTCTAATCATTTTTATTGCCGTAGGTACACCTCCCAAGGAAAATGGGGAGGCCGACCTTACTGATATTGAGAAGGTAGCGCAAAGCATAGCGCATTCTATGTCTAGTTACCGATTGATAGTGGAAAAGAGCACAGTCCCTGTAGAGACGGGTAAATGGGTTGAGCATACAATTCGAGTTAATATTCGTGGTAAGAAAAAATTTGATGTAGCTTCCAATCCGGAATTCTTAAGCGAAGGTTCAGCGGTAGAAGATTTTATGCGTCCCGATAGAGTCGTCTTAGGTGTGGAAAGTAAACGAGCTAAAGACATTCTGTTAGAACTTTACAAACCATTAAGGTCTCCGATAATAGTAACCGACATAAAAAGCGCCGAAATTATTAAACATGCCTCCAATTCATTTTTAGCTACCAAGATTTCTTTTATTAATGCTATTGCCAATATCTGCGAACGGGTAGGAGCCGATGTATCGAAAGTAGCTCAGGGCATAGGTTCAGATAAGCGTATTGGGAATAAGTTCTTAAACGCTGGCTGTGGCTATGGTGGATTTTGCTTCCCCAAAGATGTCGAGGCTTTTATCCATATCGCTGAAAAAAAAGGATACGACTTTCAGTTTCTTAAGGCCGTAAAAAACATAAACGAAGAACAAAAGGACTTGATGGTCAAAAAGATAGAAAACGCGCTTTGGAATCTCAAGGGTAAAACCGTTGGCATACTGGGGTTATCCTTCAAACCAGGCACAGATGACTTGCGTTTTGCTCCATCTATCGACATAATAAGCAAGTTAAGATTGAATGGGGTAAAAATGCGGGCTTTCGATCCACAGGCAATGCCGGAAGCGCGCAAGATTCTCAAGGATGTTAAATTTTGCAAGGAT
>JAMXCY010000080.1 GCA_024543015.1 Candidatus Omnitrophota bacterium
AGTTGGAGCATGAGTAGCAAATTGAAACAAGAGTTTGAAGAGGAAATCATTAAACATATGGATTCTCTTTATAACCTTGCTTTTCGAATGACACAAAATAGACATAATGCTGAAGACTTAGTGCAAGAGACAACTTTAAGGGCATATCGTTTCTTCTATAAGTTTAAGGCAGGGACAAATTTTAAAGCCTGGATAATGACTATATTAAGGAACGTCTATATAAACGAATATCGCAAAAAGTCAAAAGAACCTACGGAAGTGGAATTTGAAGATGTAGAAAATTTTATAAGTTTGCCTGAGATTACCGGTGTTCAAGAGGAAATATTCAGTGAGACAATTAAGGCTTCAATTGAAAAATTGCCTGAAGAGGTTCGGACAACGCTAACATTATTCTATGTAGAAGGTTTTTCATATAAGGAGATTGCTAGGATTATGGATGTGCCCATCGGAACAGTTATGTCCAGGCTACACAAAGCAAGGCAGATTTTGAAAAAACAACTATCTATATCTGCCCGGGAAAGGAAACAGTAGAGATGGATTGCAGCAAGATTAAAAAATACCTGTACTCATTTTTGGATGGTGAGTTAGATAGTCAAAGGAGCCTGTTGGTAAAAGAGCACATTTCAGCTTGCCCTTTATGCAGCTTAGAATTAGAACAGGAGA
This sequence comes from Candidatus Omnitrophota bacterium, assembly GCA_024543015.1. GTDB lineage: Bacteria > Omnitrophota > Gorgyraeia > JAFGHF01 > JAFGHF01 > JAMXCY01. The sequence goes on from JAMXCY010000080.1 coordinate 664, forward strand.
AAAAGATAGATTCTTTGATTAGATACAGCATCCCTAAAGAGCAGGCGCCATATAAATTGAAGGAAGCGCTCTTAAGCCGGATGCAAGGATTTAAAAAAAGAAAGGTAAGTTTGTTTGCCCGCCCTGTTTTAAAACCGGTTTTAGCAACTTCGGCTATAGCTTTTTTAATCGCCGCCTTATTTTTTTCTATTTTGCTAACTATCAATAAGCCATTTCCTGTATTCAGCGAATCTGTTAAAGACCACATTAAGCTTTTACAAGGGCAGCTATCGATAGATATTTCCTCCCAAAAACCAGAGGAAGTTCACAGCTGGCTGCAGGCTAAATTAGATTTTAAGGTGATGGTGCCGGATTTATCTTCCCAGGATGTAAATTTATTAGGGGCCCGGGTTTGCAGCCTTAAAAATAAAAAGGCGGCTTATATAATGTATGAGAAAAAAGGGCATCAGCTTTCCGTATTTATGTTTGATGCTCAAGGGTTAAAATTTCCTCAGGCAAAAAGGGTTGCCGTGAACAATAGGATATTCTACCTGAGCAGGGAGAAAGGTTATAATAGCGCTCTCTGGATTGATCAGGGCATAGCTTGTGTCTTTGTCTCAGATTTGAGTGAGGCAGAATTGCTTTATTTAGCGAGTCTGTAATTTGATGAAAAAATTTATTTTTCTAATCGTTATATTAATAATTCTTTTTTCTGGGATATACGGATTATCTGCTAGAAGTTATGGCAAACAAAGAGTATTTCTCATAGAAGAAAAGATACTATTAAAGAATCTTCCCGAAGATATCACTAATCTACAGATCTGGATTCCCGCACCCATTGACGATAAGTGGCAAAAGATAGACGATTTTAAAGTAGTCAGTCCTTTTGATTTTAGGATTATCACTGATAAAAAATATGGCAACAGAATAATTTATCTTAAACCAAAAAAAATTGATTTAGCTACCAGTACATCTCAAATAATCCTTTCCTTCAAAGCGCAGAGAAAAGAATATAGCGCATCTTTCGATGACCCGGTTGCTGAGGAAAGTTTATCCGGTTTCCTTCAGCCCAATAGACTTGTGCCGATAAACGGAAAAATCAAAGCCTTAGCCAGAAAGATAACCCAGGGCAAAAGCAATGACTTAGAAAGAGTAAGGGCTATTTATGATTATATCATCAATGAGCTTACTTACTCTAAAGACGATCCTCAGGTTTGTGGCCTGGGCAATAGCCTGTTGACCTTAGAATTTAAAAAAGGCATTTGTACGGATTATCACTCTTTATTCATCTCTTTAGTGCGCTCTTTAGGTATCCCGGCAAAATTTGAGATTGGTTTGCCTATTCCTATTGACAAAGAAGAAGGTGTGATAAAAGGTTATCACTGCTGGGCGAAGTTTTATCTAAAGGATAAAGGCTGGATTCCTGTGGATATCTCCGAGGCGGATAAGCATCCGGAAAAACGCGATTATTTTTTTGGCCAGATTGATGAAAATAGAGTCCATTTTACTACCGGCAGAGATATAAAACTTAAATATGCTAAGGACTCAGAACCATTAAATTTCTTTATCTATCCTTATGCAGAATTTAATGGCTGGCAATTTAATAATCTGGATTTTGAGATATCATTTAAAGATTTTAAGGGAGGTGGTAATTAAAGTAAAAGCCGAAAGTGAAAATTGTAAAATGAGTTTTAAAAAGGAGGTTACCCGATGAAAGCGTTAATCAGTATTTTGTTAGCTTTGATAGTTGCAGTAAGTTTTTCAAAGGCAACTTGTGCAGGAGAACACGGCGGCAAGGAACACGGCGGAAAAGAACAGAGTAAAAAAGAACAAAGTGGAAAAGAGCATGGCGGTGTATCTACAGTAGAGCCGACAGCTGAGAATATCCGGGAAACGATGCTGGCCTATGTTTTAAAACAATCGGCAGAAACCGGAACTTTCGATATTGATGACCCTGAAACTGGAGATACCCGCAGACTTTCGCTGATTAGAGTGCACCAAAGAGTCGGTAAAACAGGTAATTACTACTATTCCTGTGCCGATTTTAAGGATGTCGATACTAAGGAATTGTTGGATTTAGATCTTGATGTCGAATATAAAAATGGAAAATTGGGTGTAGTAGATGTACGCATCCATAAGCTTAGTGGTCAAGAACGCTACACTTATGATGAGAACGATAACAGAATCCCTGTTACAAGTTAATTAAAACTGTTAGGGCAACGCAGAAGGAATAGAAAATGTCCAGAAAAATAGTCTGCCTTTTGTTGTTATCATTAGGCTTATCCATCTTGGTTTTGCAGGTATTTTCTTATGCTGCGCAAAAAGAAAAAGAATATATGTATACGAATCGACTGCTAAAAGAGAAAAGCCCTTATCTTTTGCAACATGCCCATAATCCTGTTGATTGGTACCCCTGGGGCAAGGAGGCATTTGCTAAAGCTAAAAAAGAGAATAAACCAATTTTTCTTTCCATAGGCTATTCTACTTGCCACTGGTGCCATGTAATGGAACGGGAATCCTTTAGCGACCCGGAGATGGCGGATATAATGAATCAGTACTTTGTGGCCATCAAAGTGGATAGAGAAGAACGGCCGGATATAGACAATATCTATATGAATGCGGTAGTGGAGATGACTGGTTCAGGTGGTTGGCCATTAACAGTCTTTGTAACCCCGGATAAAAAACCTTTTTTTGGCGGCACATATTTTCCTCCTGAAAATAGATGGGGCCGGCCTGGATTGAAAAGCGTACTGCTTTCGATTGCTGAAGGGTGGGCAAATCGCAGAGATGAAATTCTTCGTTCAAGTGAATCGTTAACCCGGATAATTCAGCAGCAAACTCTATTAAGTAGTCAAGAAACTTTTAGCCTGAATGAAGAAATATTCCAGAAAGCTTATACTCAATTTTCAGAGCGTTTTGATGCGCACTTCGGAGGTTTTGGTAGTGCGCCTAAATTTCCCAGAGGAGATTCTCTATCTTTGCTTTTGAGGTATTGGAAGCGCACGGACCAACCCCAAGCACTCAGGATGGTGGAGAAGACCTTGAGTTCCATGGTCAAAGGAGGAATGTATGACCATATCGGCGGAGGCTTTCACCGTTATTCCACAGATGGACAATGGCGCCTTCCTCATTTTGAGAAGATGCTCTATGATCAGGCTATCCTGGCCAAGACTTATCTGGAGGCTTATCAGGCAACGGGAAAAGGAAAGTATGCGGAAACTGCGAGAGAAATCTTTGAATATATCCTTCGAGATATGGCTCATCCTGAAGGCGGATTTTATTCGGCTGAAGATGCCGATAGCGCACCTGAGGCGCAATATCCCCACCAGAAGAAAGAAGGGGCATTTTATGTGTGGGAAAACGATGAAATTATCAAAATTTTAGGTAAAGAGCAAGGGGCCCTCTTGAGCTACTATTTTGGCGTCAAACCCAATGGCAATGCATTTGCCGATCCTCATGGGGAATTTAAAGGAAAGAATATTCTTTATCTCGCGCATAACTTAAAAGAGACTGCTAAGCATTTTAAAAAATCTTCCGCGGAAATAGAAGAAAATATTCAAAGCGCGAAAGAAAAACTTTTTAATATCCGTTCTCAAAGGCCAAGGCCGCATCTAGATGATAAAATTCTTGTTGATTGGAATGGTTTGATGATTTCCAGCCTGGCCTTTGGGGCAATGGTTCTTGATGAACCACGCTACCGGGCGGCGGCAGAAAAAGCGACTCAGTTTATCCTTAAGCGTCTCCTGCGTGAGGATGGAAGACTGCTGCATCGTTATCGGGCAGGGGAATCAGCCATTGCCGCCACGATTGCTGACTACGCCTTTTTCATCCAGGGACTTTTCGACCTTTATCAGGCTACTTTCAAGCCAGAATATCTCCAAGAGGCAAAACGTTTAACCCAGCAGATGCTTCAGCTTTTCTGGGATGAGTCAAGTGGAGGTTTCTTCTTTACAGCGGATGATGCAGAAAAGCTTCTTCTGCGTCCAAAAGAGATTTATGATGGGTCAATTCCTTCGGGTAATTCGGTTGCTGCTTTAGATTTAATTCGTTTAGGTAGATTGACAATGGAAAAAGAATTTACAGTCAAAGCCGAAGCTCTGTTTAAGGCTTTTTCTAATCAGATTTCCCAAATGCCTCATGCTTATCCCCAGATGCTTATTGCCCTCGATTTTGCTTTAGGTCCAGCAAAAGAGATTGTGATTGCCGGAGAGAGAGAATCCAAAGATACAAAACAAATGCTCCATGCCATTTATCAGCGATTCATCCCTAATAAGGTTGTGGCATTTCGTCCTATAGCAGAAAAAAAGGCGAAAGAAGTGATTGAGCTTATTCCTTTTCTTAAAGAACAGCAACTATTGGAAGGAAAGGCAACAGCCTATGTTTGTATAAATTATGTTTGTAAATTTCCTACTACGAGTATAAGTAAAATGAAAGAACTTTTGGAGGAGTAGAATGAACAACATTTCTATAGGAGTAGCATTTATTGCGGGTATTCTTTCTTTTCTCTCTCCCTGTGTATTACCATTAATTCCCGGATATATTTCCTTTCTGTCCGGATTATCCTTAGAGGAACTTCAAGGGGGATTTGAGCATAAAAAGACTATTAAAAAAGCTGGCTTGGCTTCGATATTTTTTGTCATAGGATTTTCAACCGTCTTTATATCTTTAGGAGCTTCTGCTTCTCTTGTGGGAAAATTTTTATCTTTGCATTTGGAAATATTCGCTAAGATAGCCGGAATACTGATTGTGATTTTGGGCCTGCATCTTTTAGGGGTTCTAAAAGTTGG
>JAMXCY010000081.1 GCA_024543015.1 Candidatus Omnitrophota bacterium
CTACAGAAACAGCCTTAAGGCAGGCAAAATCCTTGAGGCAATTATGGGCCAGGCACTCAGGGCAACCAACATCTTTATGCAGCACTATTGCTCCCTTACCGGTAGGTCTCCAGCGTTTGTGACTTAAGCCCGGCTGCTTACGCCCAAAGATGGCCACCACTGGCACTGCCAAAGCCCCAGCTATATGCACAGGGCCTGAGTCATTGGCAATAAACAGGCAACATCTTCTCAAGAGGCTCCCCAGCTGACTAACTGTAGTCTTGCCGCTAAGGTCAATATACCGACAATGCAGAAGCTTGATCAGCTTTTTGCTCAGTTCCAGCTCATCCGGCCCGGCAACAAGAACAACTTTTACTTTAGGCTCCTTGACTATTCCTTCAGCAACCTGAGCAAACCTCTCCGTTGGCCAAATCTTCGAAGGACAGCTGGCTCCGGGATGTAAAGCAACTAGCCTATCCCCTTTTTGCACACCTTGCTTAGAGAGCAACTCTTCAATATATATTTCGCTATCTCTTCTGATCGGCATGAACAAATCTTTACTCTCTGGCTTAAGACCCAAAAAGCGAAGAATATCTAGAGTATATTCCAGCTCATGCCTCTGGCCCTTTTGCCTTTGATATTCAATTTTATCGGTCAGTAAAAAACTTAAATTTTTGTCAAAACCGACTCTTTTTTTTATGCCGGCTAGAAAGCTAATCAGGTGGGCTCGGTTGGTAGGATGAAGCACCAAGGCTAAATCAAATTTTTTCTTGCGTAGCTGCCAGGCAAAACTGATGTTTTTCCAAAACGCGTGCTCCCGGCCATATTTATCGTAGATAATCAACTCATCTAAATAGGGATTACCCAAAATTATATCTCGGGCATAAGGTCTGACCATCATGGCAATGTGGCTTTGAGGAAAATGTTTCCTTAAGTTGTGGATTACCGGGGTAGAAAGAAGAACATCTCCAATGCGGTCAGTACGAATGATTAGAATTCTTTTAAAGCTTTTCATCTAATATTTTTTTACAGGCTGCAAAAACTTCATCAGCGCTAATCATCTTCATGCATTCACGCGTTCCCTTGGGACAAAGAGACTGCTCGCACGGAGAGCAATCTAACTCTTTGCGTATTAGTATGTCCTGAGGGCCTCTTGGTGCATATTTTCGGTAATCAGTCGGCCCGAATATAGAAATTAGCGGAGTATTTACTGCTGAGGCCAAATGCATAGGGGCAGAATCATTAGAAACCAATAGCCGGCATTTAACCAAAACAAGGGCCAACTCTCCTATACTTGTCTTACCGGAGGCATTAAGCGGCACGGGCTTAATCTGGCCACTTATTTCATCTATGAGTAGTTTATCTTGATCATCGCCCACCATAATAATTTTGGCGCGGCATTGCTTAGTCAATCTTTCAATCAATTCTTTATATCCCTGTCTTTCCCAGCATTTGGTCATATTACGCGCACCAGGCGCTACAGCTATCACGGTTTGTGTGTCTTTTATTTGCCACCGCTTAAACATCTGTTTGACATTATCTCGTTCATCTTCAGTAAACTCGACAGAAAGGCCTGTTCTATTATCTATATTCAAGCCGAGGGATTTCAATTTCCACAGGTGTCTATCCAGCATATGAGTTAAACCCCGAGGCGGTTTGGCAAAGGCCCAGGTATGGTATCGCGCTCCTAAAAACATACTGAATGCTGTATAGCGTAAGTCAACCACCAAATCATATCTATCTTGCCTTAGCCTATTAATCAACCCCAACTTATTTTTCCGGCAAATTGCTTTATCGTAAATAATCTTCCGGTCAATACGCCGATCGTGCTTAAATACACAAAAGGCCCGCGGGCCAATTAAGAGCGCTAAATGAGCCTGAGGAAAATGCCTTCTCAGTGTTTCCACAACCGGAGTAGTTAAAATAGCATCGCCGATATTGCTTAAACCAATCAGCAAAATTCTCTTAATCTTAGTTTTATTTACCTTCATTGACCACTCTCCCTACTGCTTGAAAGACCTCATCTACACCAATCGCCTTCATGCAACGGTTATCGGCACAATCGATCCTCAGACAGGGTATTGCACAACCTATATCTTTATGCAAAATGATAGATCTACCTTTGCCCATCGGCCTGGTAATCTTAACAGAAGCTGTTCCGAAAAGACAAATTACCGGCACGCCTACTGCCGCAGCAATGTGTATGGGACCGGTATCACCGCCTACAACAAAAAGCGCTTTTTCAAATAAAGCAGCCAGCTCTTTTAATGACGTCTTACCGCAAAGATTAATCAATTGCACCGACGATAACTCTACTATTCTCCGGCCAATAGGAATATCTGCCTGAGACCCTGAGATTACCACTTTTAAGCCAAACTCTGCGCTAATTTTCTCAGCCAAACGGGCAAAACTCTCAACAGGCCAACGCCTGATTGGTTCATTGGCACCGGGATGTAAAACCACAAGCTGTTCCGTTAATCTTAGGCCTAAGCCTTTAAGTTTCTCTGCCAGTGACCCGCGTTGGTCATCGTTGAGGAAAAACTCATAGCTGCCAGAGGAAACTTTTAAACCCATTCCCTTGAGTATGCCCAGATGATAATCAATACGATGCAGACTATCTTTGGGCAAGGGCGAAATCGCTTTAGTCAGCAGCCAGCCCCTCTTGCGGCTATAATAACCAATTCTCTGTTTAATCCCGGCTAAATAGCAAATCATTGTTCGGCTTAGAGAGCGATGAAGCAAAATAGCCATATCGAATCTCTTTTTACGCAGCTCTACAATAAACTTAATCTTTTTCCAGAGCCCGCGATGGGTGGTACGCTCATTAAAATAGATTATTTCATTTAGATAAGGACAGTCCTGCAGAATCTCACTGCAACGTTTGGGGATTAAAGAAGCAATGTAACTTTCGGGAAAATTATCCCGCAAGTTTCGAATAAAGGGTATGGAAAAAAGCACATCCCCTCGCCAATTAACATTTACTATCAGTATCCGTTGCATATTTTCAAATTAATACGGCTCCCTCACCCTTCTAAACAGATTGTAATATCCCGAAAGCTTCACCCAGAATACAAAAAGATTGGGAAAACTGTCTTTAATTTTAATCCGCTTTAAAGCAAAGATATCGTCGTTTAAGTGGGTTTGCGCATATCCCCTGTTAGTTGCACAGGCCCCGCTGTATCCGTATTTTTTTACGATTTCCTGTATCCGGGGGCTGAAGCCCCCTAAAGGATAGCAGAAGAAATCTATTTTTTTGCCTAAGGCGGCTTGGAGTTTCTTTTTCGAGAGACCAATCTCCCGTTTGAGTTGGTCTTTACTTCGGCCGGGTAAATAATCGCCTTCTAAGGTGTGGCTGCCGATGTCAATTATCATGGAGCTTTTCATCTCTTTTATCTGGGCATAGCTCAGGTAGCCTTTTTTGCCAAGAGAATCCACGATTACAAATATAGTTGCCGGCAAGTTATATTCTCTCAGGAGTGGATAAGCAGCGATATAATTATCTTCATAGCCGTCATCAAAGGTTATGACTACCGTATTACGAGGAAACTTTAGTTTTTTCTCTTTTATCTCAATAAAATCTTTTAAAGAGATAACATTATAGCTTCGCCTGGATAAAAAGCGCATTTGCTGCCGAAAATTTTCCGAAGAGACACTCAAAGAAGAAGCCTCTGCGTTTTCATCAATATGATGGTACATCAAAATGGGCACAACATATTTTGAGCTAAAAACATAGAAACAAAAGCTGCTAATGCTTAAAGCAATTATCAAACCGAAGATTATTAGTATCTTTCTCAGTCTCATCTCTTTAAAAATTTATTTATTTTTCCACTTACTACTTACGACTTACGACTTCTTTATACGCCTGTTCGATGCCGCTAACCATCTGCCTTAAATTGAATTCTTTTCTGGCCTGCTCCCTGGCTCGCTGGCCAAATTCCTTAGCCAGGTTTTTTCCTCTTAGTAGCCTATGAACAGCTTGGGCTAGGCCTTGCGGATCTTTCGGGCGCACCAACAGGCCATTAACACCGTCTTTAACTAAACTGTAGATGCCTCCTACATCAGAGGCAACAACCGCCAGGCCCATTGCCTGGGCCTCGATAATCGCCAGACCTAAGCCTTCCATCAACGAAGGAAAGACAAAGACATCTATGATCGATAAAGGCACAGAAGTATCTAAAGTAGAAAGAATAAAAAAGACCTTGTTTGCTATTCCTTCCTCCTTTGCCTGATTGACCAATCTCTCCTTTTCCGGGCCATCACCGACCAACAAAAGTTGCGCCGTAGGATGACTTTTAAGAATCCCTTTCATCGCCGAAATCAAATACTGCTGCCCCTTAACTGAAGAAAGCCTGGCTATTGTGCCGATTACCGGACCCTCCTTTAGGCCATAATCTTGTTTAAACTTTTCTTTTTGCTCTTGAGTAAATTTATCCGGAAAAAATCTCTCTAATTCCACGCCATTGTGCACTACACAAACCTTCTCTTTGCGCACGCCTAAATCATTAACCAGATGCGTCCTTACTGCTTCGCTGATAGCCACACAACGGTCTCCCCAGCAGGGAAAAACTTTTCTAAACAAGCGCGGCTTGAAAAATCCGTGACAGGTAGTTATGTAAGGAATACCTGATTTTTTAGAAACTAAATGCGCCAAGACTTGCGTCACGCGCGTATGGGCATGAATTATCTCTATATTCTTATCCTTAATTATTTGGGTTACCTTTCGATAACAGGAAAATACCTTGGGGCTTATTGCTGATTTGGTCTTGATATTGATCTTCAGGTGCCTTGCCCCGAAGGACTCAAGCGGGGCCGCTAAATCACCGCCGCAAGAGGCCACAAATACATCGTGTCCTTCCTGCACCAGACCCTTGGCCAAAGAAAACACATAGATACCTATTCCGCCCAGATTAACATGTGTAGTCAGCAGTAATATCTTCATTTTTGGAGGTGTCCCCCCAAGAGCATCTTGACTGCTGCAAATACTCCTTCTACCGAGATCTCTTCCATGCAGGTGTGCTTATTGCAGCGACGCCTATAACATGGAGAACAACTCAAGTTCCTTCTATTAATAATTATCTGCTTGGCGTTTAGAATAGTATGCCTACGGGGATCTGTAGGACCAAATAATGCCACTACCGGTGTTTTCATGGCGTAGGCTATATGCAGCGGAGCGCTGTCACTGGTAATGTAAACATCGCAGCGTTTGATTAAACAGGCTAACTGCAAAACCCCTGTCTGGCTCACTGCATCAATAAAGTGAGTTTTAGAGAGTTGCTTTAAAGACTCAAGCAATTTCTTATCCTGGAGGCTACCGGTAACTACCACTTCCATACCGGCAGCTTCTATTTTATCTAAAAGTGCGGCCAACTTTTCAATTTTCCATCTTTTAGAAGGCC
>JAMXCY010000082.1 GCA_024543015.1 Candidatus Omnitrophota bacterium
TTCCGGAGAAACCAAGCGAGGAATTTAGAATATCTATCGCTGGCCCCCTGTTTAATATCATCTTTGCCTTGGTGCTTTTTCTACCTCTTTATTTTCTTTTAGGGCCCAAGGCTCTATTTAATCCAGGGATAGAGACCTGGCCCCAGACTTTTGCTTATGCCTTCTGGATTAATCCGATTCTGGCTATGTTTAATTTGCTTCCGGCTTTTCCGATGGATGGAGGAAGAATCTTAAGGGCGGTTTTGGCTAAAAGGATGGATTACGGAAAGGCCACGCGGATCGCCGTAGGATTTGGGCATACCTTTGCGGTTTTATTTGGTGTGGTGGGACTTATCTCTACACCCATAAATCCGATTCTTATTCTGATTGCTTTCTTTATCTTTATAGCTGCCTCTTCCGAAGGGATGCAGGTGGACCTGCGTTTGACCTTAAGAAAATTTTCTGTCAAGGATGTCTTACCGGAGCAATTTTTTAGCGTCTCACCCTCCACGCCGCTGGCGCAAGTTTTGGAACGCACCATGCACTCACACCAGGAGGATTTTCCGGTTATAGAAAATGGTAAACTTGTGGGACTTCTGACCCGCGCAGATGTTATTTTAACCATCCACCAATTTGGCCTCCAAAAGCAGGTGCAAGGTGTAATGAAAAAAGATTTTCCCACTGTTTGTCTCGGAGACTCTTTAATTAAAGCGCACAAATTAATGGAGCAGTGGCGTCTTAAGGCTATCCCGGTATTAAATAAAAGCAAGATTATAGGTATTGTCAGCTTAGAAGATATCAGCCGAGTTTATCTTTTGATGTCCGGTAAAACATAGAGGAACTTTAAATGAAAAAAATCAAAGTTGCGCCAAGTATAATTGCCGCCGACCAGGCCAATTTAGCTAGTGAAGTTAAAAAAGTAGAACGAGCCGGGGCAGATCTTTTACACATCGACATTATGGATGGCCATTTTGTTCCCAATATTACCATTGGCCCTAGTGTCGTGCAGGCGTTGGATAAAGTAACAGATTTACCTTTAGATGTGCACCTGATGATTGCCAGCCCGCAAAAATATATCAAGGCCTTTAGTCAGGCCGGCGCGGATTATATTACTATTCATATTGAAAGCTGTAAAGGTAACGCCCAAAAACTTATTGCCCAGATAAAGGCACAGGGTAAGAAAGCAGGAATCTCTTTAAATCCGGCTACGCCTCTGGCAGCAATAAAGAACTTATTAGAAAGAGTAGATTTAGTTTTAGTAATGAGCGTCAACCCGGGCTTTAGCGGACAGAAATTTATGCTCAGCGTTTTGCCAAAGATAAGGGCTTTACGCCGAGCCTTTAAAGGCGCTATCTCCGTTGACGGAGGAATAAACCAGGACACAGCGGGATATGTCATTTCTTGTGGAGTGGATATTTTGGCCGCAGGAAGTTTTGTTTTTGATGCCAAAAATCCCCGTAAAGCAATTGAAAGTTTGAAAAAATGCCCCAAAAAATAAAGTTTGGCACCGATGGCTGGCGCGGGATTATCGGCAAAGATTTTAATTTAAACAATGTCGCATCCGTAGCCCAGGCCATCGCCGATTATTTAACACAAACAAGCAAGCAGGCAGCAAAAGTCGCAGTGGGTTACGATACGCGCAGGCTTTCCCGCCAGGCTGCCCGATGTATCGCTCAGGTGCTGGCCGCAAACAAAATTAAGGTGACCCTTTCTCAAAAGCCCCTGCCTGTACAGGCGATCAGTTATACCGTCAGGTTCAAAAAATATACAGCAGGGATTATGGTTACCGCCAGCCACAACCCTCCCAGCTTTAATGGCATTAAGATAAAGGGGAGTTTTGGCGGCCCTGTAGAAAGTAAGATTACCAGCAGAATAGAGAAGTTTATTTTTAAGTCTAAAGTCCTTAAGGTTTCTGTCCGCAAGGCCCAGAAGAGGGGATTTTTAGAGATAACTAACTTAGTTCCCGGTTACCTTAGGTTTTTAAAGTCTTATCTTAATATGTCTTTACTGAACAAAGGCCGTTTGAGGGTTTTAGTTGACTCTATGCACGGCACAGCTAATGGCTATATTGCCTGGGTTTTACGGAACTCCTCATTTAAAGTAACCACAATTCATCAGAATTTTGATTCTACCTTTGGCGCAGTTAAGCCAGAGCCGATTCAATCCTGCTTAAGAGAAGCCTCAGGGCTTTTAAAAGGCGGAGGCTTCGATGTTGGCTTAGCTACCGATGGAGATGCCGACCGCATTGGGGCTTTAGATTCACGGGGAAGGTTTGTTGATCCGCAGCAGATTATTTCTCTTTTGCTATTGTATCTGGTGCGCTATCGCAAACTAAAAGGAGCGGTGGTAAAGACTATTTCCGGAACTGCCCTTCTTGAGCGCATTGCTAAAAAGTATAAACTAAGAGTCTATGAGACTCCCGTAGGCTTTAAGCATATTTCCCAGCTGATGCAAAGTAAGAATATCCTCATCGGCGGAGAAGAGGCCGGAGGTATCGGGGTTAAGAATTATCTTCCCGAAAGAGACGGTATCTTGGTCGGACTCCTGCTTCTGGAGATGATGATTACTAAAGGAAAATCACTTGCGCAGTTACTAAAAGATATGCACGCAGAATTTGGCTCTTGCGTCTATTTAAGAAAAGACATTAAGTGCTTACCTTGCGATAAGATTAAGGTAAGGCAGAGAATAGCTAGTTTGCGTAAGCAAAAAAAGTTCTTGGGCATAACCATAAGAACTATTAAAGACTACGATGGATTAAAATTCTATCTTTCCGATGGTAGCTGGATTCTATTCCGGCTCTCAGGAACAGAACCCATCTTGCGCATCTACGCAGAATCAAGCAGTCTGGCCAAGACAAAACAACTTATCGCTCAAGGGACAAGGAGAGTCAAAATTTAGTGAGGAGAAGAAAAAAGTGATTAACAATCAACAGACTTTATGTTATAATTAATAGTTTATCAATAGGACTATTCTTTAAAGGATAGAACTTGGATAGAAAAAATGGAGAAGAAAATTGTCGAATAATCGGATAGACATATCTATCATTATCCCCTGTTTTAATGAAGCCGAGGGAATAGCTCATCTGGTTACTAAGCTTAAAGAACTTGAAGAAAGGTTCACTGAGTCTCATGAACTTATCTTTATTGATGATGGAAGCTCAGATTCTACATATGAGAAATTAACCCACTTTTATCAACATAGGCGAGGTACGGATGTAAAGATTGTAAGACATTTTAAAAATAGAGGCCTAGGCATTGCTATTAAAACAGGGATCTTAAATTCTCAAGGACATTATCTAGCAATAATAGATAGCGATTGTACATATGAACCGATTTATTTACTTAAGATGTTTGAGATTATTAAAAAGGAAAAAGCTGATATCATCACTACATCGCCTTTTCATCCAGAAGGCTCAACCTGCGATGTATCTGGCCACAGGATTTTTTTAAGCAGAAGTCTGTCAAAACTATATAGTGTTATATTGAGGCATAAACTTTATACCTACACAAGTATGTTCAGGATTTATCGTACAGAGGCTATAAAGGGTATGGATTTTGAAGCAAACGGGTTTCTGGCCATGGCAGAAATATTGATCAAGGCCCAGAGAAAGGGGTTTAAGATAATAGAATATCCTGCCACACTGACAAGGAGAACATACGGGAATTCTAATGCAGAAATTTTAAAATTGATAAAGGGACACCTGCGCCTTATTATTAAGATATTACTAAAAAAGGAGAATGGATGAAGCTACCCGCAGATTCTAACGCCAGTGGAAGGGATTTAGGACAAGAGGAGTTAGCATTATTAAAAGAGGTTATTGAATCTGGCACGCTCAATTCTACAAAAGGGACCAAGGTTAAGAGGTTCGATAAGGAGTTTGCCAAAGAATATGGAGTTGAGTTTGCTCACGCTTGCGCATCCGGAACCGCTGCTTTGCATACTGCGGTTGCCACTATAAATCCCGACCCCGGAGATGAAATTATTACTACTACCATAACGGATTTGGGAACTATAGTCCCGATACTTTATCAGAATGCAATTCCAATTTTCGCTGATGTGGACCCACTAACATTCAATATTACTGCCCAGACCATAGAACCAAAAATTACAAAACGCACTAAGGCCATAATGGTTGTCCACTTATTCGGAAAACCGGCTGATATGGACCCTATTATGGCCCTTTCTAAAAAATATAATATTCCCGTGATAGAGGATTGTTGCCAGGCCTATTTTGCCCGGTACAAAGGCAGTAATGTGGGGACTATTGGCCAGATAGGTTGTTTTAGTCTGCAGCAGAGTAAGCACATGACCACGGGTGAGGGGGGTATAGTAATTGCCAAAGACCGAACACTTGAGAGAAAGATAAGGCTATTTATAGATAAGGCCTGGGGGTATGGTGACCCCAAGCCCGATCATTATTTTCTGGCCTTAAACTACAGGATGACAGATTTACAAGGAGCCGTAGCCCTGGCCCAACTGAAAAAGGTAAGAGATGTGGTCAACAGGCGCAGGGAAGCAGCCCAGATGCTTACGGAACATTTGCAAGATACACCAGGTATAACCTTGCCCGAGTCTAATGAAGATAGCATTCATGTATTCTGGAAATATCCTTTAATTGTAGATACGGATTTATTCGGCGTAGATGTATTCGCCTTTTCGACTATGCTTAAAGAAAAGGGTATTTTTTCGGCACCCAGGTATATTCAAAAACCCGTCTTTATGTGCGAGGTGTTGAAAGATAGAAGGACTTATGGAAAAAGTCACTGTCCGTATGATTGCCCGAAAAGAAAAGGTGAAGAAGAAATAGTTTATGACGTCAACGATTATCCTAAAACCATGAAGGCCCTGGAGCATGTTCTGGTTCTACCCTGGAATGAGTTCTATACCTCAGAACATGTTGATTATATAGCCAGAAGCGTAAAAGAAGCTGTGGATTTCTACCTGTCCAAGAAAGGAGAAAGGGTATAATGAAAGAAGTCAGGATAGCCCTCATAGGTTGCGGAAGGATATCCCAGGAACATTTAAGGGCTTTTGCAAAAATAAAAAATGTAAAAATACAAGCTGTTGCAGATAACATATCCGAAAAAGCAAAAAGCGTTGCCGAGCGATATAAGTGCAGGGCCTACACTGATTACAAAGATATGATAAGGTCAGAGAGCCTAAATGCCGTTGTTATATCTGCCCCTCCTAATGAACATGTAAGGATGTCAGTCTTTGCCTTGTCTCGTGGCCATCATGTGCTTTGCGAAAAACCCTTTGCTTTGAATAAGACTGAAGCTGAAAAGATGTGCCGCTCAGCAAAAGAAAAAGGGTTGATACTT
>JAMXCY010000083.1 GCA_024543015.1 Candidatus Omnitrophota bacterium
TCATTCGGGCTTCTCCGTTAGAACCTGCTCGATAGTCTCAATAACTTCCGCTGGTCGCTCATTCCAATATTTTTCTTCCCTGTACTGCTTGAGCATCAAACGGAATTGGCTGATTGTCTCCCCTGCCGCTTTGAGTTGCTTCCTCAGTATTCCTGCACACCCGCAACATTCCTGATCATGGGGTGGGTCGGCAACGAACTTTTCTGCGTCTCGATATTCGGCTAATTGCTCGGAGAGCATACTGAGTTCTTCGTACAAACATCCCTTGTCGGGACCTTCGTCGCAATCTCCGTTTTGAGCTAACCAATCACCTTGGCACGCAATTCCGCGTATTCTACATTTCATTTTCATTCTCCTTTGCTTCAAAGGGCGTATCACAAGTTCCTTCCGGTAGAGTTGTAGGTTTCCAGTGGGTAGGTGGTGATTTGAAATCTATATCAGTAAAACCACCGCAAGGGTCAAATATGCTCCACCTCTTTGACGTAACATTGTAATAAACCTGATATGTATAGCCTGTAATTTCATAGCATATCCATACTTGCCCGTCCTTTTCTGGTGGTTGGTTTACAGGTATCCAGCGGTACTGGGCGAGTTTGTTCTGCAAGCTAATTATATCCAGTTTTAACTGGCCTACCTCAACTAATCTTTCATTTCCCAGCCTCTCGATGCAAGCAAGGGCTTTGAGAATATCTGTCCAGCTCAGCGTAACGTTATTTCCCATGTTGGTTCTTCTTTTGTAAAGTTCTCGCCATTTCGCTACAAACTCCCCCGCTGGCTCAGGGGACTTGGAAGAAACATTTCTCGCTCCGTTTATACACTCATCACAACTTCGCTCTGGGTAAGGACAATCAGCACAATCCTCTCGACCTCTTTTGTTTGAATGTAACTGGGTAAGCCTCTCGGGATGAGATTTAATGAATCCATCTTCATTTATCGGTGGGAAGCCTACTACGATGGGCTTGGTAACGCGGCATCTTGGAGATGGTAATCTGCACGGGCCTACACCTTTGGGGGGTAAGTTCCCGCAAATTGAATCTGCCGTTTCTTTCTTCATCTTTTAGTCTCCTTCAGATATTTTTGCACTCATAGCTTCTCGGCATATAGGACACGCGCCTAATGTTAACTTCTTTTTTCTACATTTCCGACCGCAGACTTTGCATTTATTACGGTCGCCATCCGCTCGGGCTTTTTGCCGTGTGGTCTTTTTAGCAAAAGCTTTCTTGCCGCGTTTCTGGCGGGCATTATGATTGTCTCTGTGGCCTTTGCCCATTGTCGTTTCCTTACAATATCACAGAGGGCTATTTTTCAACTTTCCCGGGCAATAATAGCGAGGGCATTTTGCCGCCTGTTAATATCTCTGTCATCTTCGCGGCCATTACTTGACCGATTGTCTGGCCGGTGGGCAAAACCGTATAGGCTAAAAACTCATCCTGCATTGAAGTTATCCCGCACTCAACCGCCTCCAACTTTGCCTTTATTACAAGAGCCAGTGCCCGCCACCTTTGACGACAAGCCCGCTCCCACTCGACCCGCATTGTGGCCATGCTTCTATCACGGCCCGTTTCAGTTTGAGCAAATTCTTGTGGGACTGGCATCATTATAGCTATTTCGATTTTGTGGTTATCAATAAGAAACCCGATCATCGCCCGGTCTTGACCACTTGCATAAGCAAACTCGGAGGCCCCATAGCGAACCAACGTGCGTTCAATCTCAGCTTTGGACTTGGCTACACTTACCGATGTTTTTGCTGCGTACCTTCCCATTTCTTAACTCCCACATTTTTCACAAATATTTTACGCCATTCCTTTACAGACTTTTATGGCTTGATTCGATCGTCGCCGTATTCTTCGTCGAAAAACTTCCACTCACATTCCTCGTCCAGTTTGGCGAGGGCTTGGTATTCTTCCATCATTATTGGTAAGTCGTGCAACTCTATCGCAGGCAAATGGTACTCGCTTGCTTCCGTTGACATTCGTGGACATTTTTGGCCACGCTCAAACTCTTTGTTTGGCCATTTTAGAAATAGTTTTTCAATCGCTGTCTTTTCTGCCATATTCCTATCCTTTCAATTCAGCTAATTTTTCCTTCAAGCTCAGCTCAATTTCCTCATAATCCGATTTCTTCCAAGAGGATTTTATGATGTTTCGGCGTGGCAACTTCTTGCCCCACTCATCACAAATCGGGTAATGAAGATATTCCCATCGGGCCTTGAACTTTGTTGAGAACCATCGTATTCCCGCCGCCGCATCGACTCCGTATTTATGATGGCAACCCCTGCATAAAAGAATCAGGTTTAGTAGGTCGTAAAATAGCAACGCACTCCGAGAACGAGGGATTATGTGATGGATTTGCTCGCCCTCTTCCCCGCACCACTGGCACACGCCCTCATCCCTTAACCATATAATCTCTATGTATAACTTCTTGCAGTTCTTGATAATGGTTTTAATTGTTGACATCTTCGGTCTCCTTAGTCTGTCTAATCGCAAACAATACCCTGAACCAGTTCGGGCCACACTTTATATTTCTATCGGCTCGGTACTTTTGGAGCCTCTCAATTGCCCTTGCTACTTTCTTGTATTTCTTATTCATCTTCGGCCTCCTCACCCCCTGCCAGTATTGCGGCTAATATGTAGTGGTGGGGCTGGGCCTTTGTCGCCACCCAAATCCCGTAGTTTAATCCACAAGGATAATCACCAACCTCAACCACACAATTAAACACTTTGCGCAGAGCTATATTGAATTTCATGTGCTGGGTTTCATCCCGCATCTTCATAGCCCGATTCCAGTCAAGGGAACAGTTTGCTTTTACGCTTTTCCATTGTATGGGGTAGAGTAATTTCCATATCTCATCATCCCGCTCGGCTGGGGGCAAAGATAAGATTTTCTTAATGTCCATAATCTATTCCTTTTTGCCTGGCTTCATGTGCCAGCATGATTTTGAGCCACGAACAGCAAGCTCACATTCACCACAATCGCAATCACATTTGACTTTGTGCCCCGCTTCGCAATCCCCGCCAAACTCACCGCAAGGCATTAAGTCACTTCTTTCACAGCCACACTCATCGCCTGCAAGGCCATCGTAACCGTTTCTCTTGAGATAATTTTTGACTATTTCCTTAGCTTTCATCCTTTATCTCCTAATTTGGGGGGAGTCCCCCTCTTCTTCAAATTCTGAACATGCCATGACATTATCTGCATCTGATGCGCAGGGCTGTAAGTGTAAAGTTTCCCTGGTGCATCTTCTCTGGATATATTCATCCTCATCACCAAGCCACTTACAACACACTGCTTTGCAAAATATTCTTGTACCCATCCTTCTTTCCTTTCACTCGTAACTGTGTTGCGTTTATCTTTTATCTTTGCCTACAAATACTTCATGCCGCATCTCGCACATTTCACGGTTTGTTTTATTCGTATACACAACATAATTTTCGCCGTACATTTGACCGTAATTCCAGGCCAGCCCTTTTCCTTTCCTTAACAAGTCCTCATCTGAGATAGGACCTGGGGAATCAATGTACACTGTGTGAAAATTGCCGGTGTCCCGGCCGAAAAGATGCAATACCCGCAAATGCGCAGCAGCACCCGTCCCGTGCCTGCCGAGCAGCTTGCGCATCTCCATCAGTTTCGGTTCTCTGTAACTACCTGCCCGTGAGCATACATGGTCTCTCACGGCTTGCAGCACGTCGCTTTGGCGGTAAGGCTTTATCATATTACACCAATCACTCATTTGCGGGCTGGTTGGCTCCCAGTTCTGCCAGCGGGTCTGTATCTGTTCACGAAAGAACTTTTCAGGATCATTCATAAGAAGCCACCAGTTTGTTATATTCGGCCAGTTTCTCGGCAGTGGTCTTTTTAATAGAACCTTCCACTACTTCATCATCCCAACAGCCTCCGTTCAGCCAGCTTGATGGGTAAGGTATAAATTGCCCGCCGTCCTTCAGCCACGGCTCCCATTTTTTCTGCTGCTCAATGGCGACAAGAAATTCCGCCCGAAGAGCTTTCGACGGCTTTATTTTCTGCCACGATTTCCATGCCTGACCCTTAGATCGCTTCTTCGGATATGCACCCCAGAAAACTAAAAACTCCTGTGAATACACCCCCCGGGGGGTAGGGGGGGTATTCTTTTCTTTACTTACCTTTTCTTTTCTTTTCTTAGCTATAGGCACCCTATCCTTGTCTGCTATAGGCACCCTATCGGCACCCCATCGTTTATCAGCTCCCTTAAGTCCTGATTCTACCGCTACTTGCATCCGGTACTCGGCGGCGGCTATTTCTCGACTGACTCTTTTGTGTGTTATTTCACCATTTCCATTGAGAGTGAACTTGTGTTTGATATTGTCCCACATTTGCTCCCACTCGAGCATATCACACCCATAATTACATAGGCTATATAGGGTGCCTTTAGCCACCCCAACAGTCCCGCCATTGGCATACAAATATAGAATCAGTGTGAAATATACTCCTCTCTCCTGAGCCGACATTGCCTGAAAATCAATGTCTGCTAAAAACGCATTAGGCTCTAACTGAAAATACATTGGTTTTTTGTCCATAGTAACCGTCCGTGGAAACAACCCGATGGGGAGGCTGGAACGCAAGACACGGAGGAAATGCACCTCTCCCAAGGGGCTGTTTTAAGTCTAATTGATTGTATCTTACGTTCCATAATCTCACTCATACACTACTTCCCTGCGAATTGCAAGGGGAAATTAAATTATTTCTCAGGAGTCTTTTTCCTGAGCCACTTATCTATATCGCTTTTTCGCCAGCGGATAGTACCCATACCTATCCTGATTGGCGGTGGTATAGTACCTTCTTTCGCGTATCTCCAGACGCTTCTCAGGCTTATTGTCAGTAATTCCGCTACCGCTGGGGCGTTCAGTAATCTATCTTCCATCATTTACTCCTTCACATCTTTGCAAATGCTTCAATCATTTTCAGGGCTTCGGCGGCATCGCCGAGCATTATTTGGTCTTTGATTCGCAAGGCTTCTGCATGAATCGGCGCACACTTTTTATTATAAGCCTTTGTATCATAGCTGTCTGAGCCATTGTAATCGTGAAGACTCGTCACATCAAAAACATCATCAAAGTCATCGCTCCGGTAAAGAGTTCGGTCTTTCATTCTTGGTATCATCTTGATTTTGCCTACCCTGATTAGCTTCAAGGCCTGATCGTATGTTAGCTTTTTGGCAAAGATAACGGGCATTGCCTTTTCGATGGCGTAACATTTTTG
>JAMXCY010000084.1 GCA_024543015.1 Candidatus Omnitrophota bacterium
CTAACCTAAATCCTTAGTATATACCGCCATAGATAACTTAAATCAGGTGAGAAAGGAGGGGGAAGCAATTACTCTTAGCTTAAGTTATCGCCAGATGGTGATATATTATATAAATAGGTAAATATCTAGGGTTGAAACCCTAGTTTAAGGAATATGTGTGAAGTTAGTTAACTTTTAAGGAGGAAATTAAATGAGTAGAAAAATCGCCTTGTTTTGCGCTTTAATAGGCCTGGTAGCTTTCGTAGCTGCCCCTGCCTATGCCGAAGTGCAAAATATCAAGATTTCTGGCGACATTCAGTCATTGGCTGTCTATCGTAACAACTATGACTTAGAAGATGGACGAAACTACTGGACTGCTAACCAGATTTCTGAGTATCTCGCAGAAGATTCTAACTCCTTTCTACAGTCGATAGTTAGACTGCGGATAGATGCAGACCTGACTGATAATGTCGCAGCAGCCATCAGATTGACTAATGTCCGAGAATGGGATAATACTGTGACCGCTGATGAAAGGGACATTGTCCTAGATTTGGCCTATGTGACCTTAAAGGAGATGTTGTATTCTCCTTTAACGCTCGTTATTGGTCGTCAGGAATTACTTTATGGTAGTGGATTAATTGTTGGTCCTGGCCGCTTCCAGGATGATTTTGCCGTCCTATATGACGACTTAGTTCCTCTGCACGGTTTTGATGCAGTACGGGCTATTCTCGATTACGACCCCTGGACACTAGATTTAATCCTGGTAAAAATAGAGGAAGCTGAGGATGTAGCCGATACAACAGCTGGAGATGCTACCGACGACAGAGATAGTGATGTAGACCTTTATGGCGCCAATTTAGGTTACAGATTTGACCAGTACGATGCAGAGGCGGAAGCCTACCTCTTTTTCAAAAGAGATGAGAATTACGCTTTAACTGTAACTGCAAATGGTAGCCCCTCTAACCTCCGTACCTTTACTGAGAATTATGTTTATACGCTTGGTCTAAGAGGAAGCGCTGTACCGCTGGACAACTTAACCCTCAGGGGAGAGATTGCTGGACAGCTTGGCCACATTGGAGATCCCAGTGCTGGACCAGATGGTGGCGATCTGGAGCTAGATCGCGAAGGGCTAATGATCGACGTTTCTGGTGAGTATGATTTTGCTGATGTGCGGTTTAATCCTATTGTCGGAGTAGAGTATCTCTATCTTTCCGGCGAAGAAGCGGGAGTTACCGGTGACTTTGGGGCCTGGGACCCGATGTATCGCTCTAGATTTATCGGCACTATCCGCGACGCCTTAGAAAATCTCTATACTACCGGCGACCCGGCAGATACCAGTGGTTGGACTAACCAGCATACTATTAAGGCAATGGGTTCTTTGGACTTAGGCGAATTGGTTGATGGCTTAAGCTTAGATTTGGCCTATCTGCATTATTGGTTTGATGAGGAACCTATTGCTGGTGCGGATGATGACATCGGTGATGAAATCACCATGAGGCTTGCCTATGATTACACTGAAGATGTAGAGTTCTTCTTAGATGGCGCCTGGTTTTTCCCTGGTGACTACTATGCTGATGTTCACCGCAGTTTCTACGCTTTACCCGGTGAGGGAAACAATACAGGAAATAGTGCTGCTACTAACGTCGTTAGAAATCGCGTTTCCAACGACACTGCAGTCTCCCTTATTGGTTCTGTCAAGGTTAGCTTCTAACTTAGTGATTTAGTTTTACCCCCGGAGGCATAAGTCTCCGGGGGTTTTTTAATGAGTACATCACTTACGGAGCTTGCAAAAACCCTACAAATGTGCTAAAATTTCTGCAATAAAAGATGAAGCTATTTAAAGACAAAGAACGGAAAAAACGCCTGGAGAGGTGGTTTGGCCGGCAATGGCTGAAACTGGTGATGCTGGTTACGCGTCCTTTAACCTTAAAAACAGCCCATGCCCTTGGGCGGGTTACGGGAAGATTAGCCTTTTATCTTGTTCTGCGCCACCGCCGGGCCGCTGTGCGCAACATCAAGCTGATCTACGGAAAAGAGAAATCTAAACAAGAGTTACGGGAGATGATTCGACGCACTTTTATCCATGCTTCCTGTTCTGGCTGGGAAGTACTTTATATTTATACGCATTCCTTAAACGGTAAAAAAGTAGAAGATTCAATCAAAAGGGTAGAAGGTCTTGAACACCTAAAGAAGGCGGCAGCAAAAGGTAAGGGCGTAATTGGCCTGGCTGCCCATTTGGGAAATTTCACTCTTTTAGGAAGAAAATTGAATTCATTGGGATTCGAGAATACAGCAATAATGCGCCAGATGAAAGACTCCAAGCTAGAAAAAATACTGATTAAAATGAGGGCCGAATTTGGGCAAGGTTGCATACCTAAGCTGCCTGTTTTCCGGGCAATCAAAGAGAGCATCTCCTGGTTAAGGGCAGGGAAGGTTTTGATTTTATACATGGACCAAAGATCAGGCAAAGGAGTAACGGTAGACTTTATGGGCATCCCCACACCCACTCCCACAGGCGCGGCTGTATTCGCTTTAAAGACCGGGGCTGCGGTACTACCCATTGTTAACGTCCGGGATAAAGACGGCCTTTATAAGCTGATTATTGGCGAGGAAGTTCCTGTAATAAAGACAGGTGATCAAAAGAAAGACGTTCTTGTTAACACGCTAAAATTCAATAAAGCAATTGAGAAATATATCCGCCTTTATCCGGACCAGTGGTTCTGGTTCCATAACCGATGGAGGGGGATAAAGGTAAATGGGGCTTAAGCTGTTATCGGTATTTGCTTGCTTGTCGTTTCTGCTTTGCGGTTGTGCCGGAGGCAGGCATGTTATCGGCTATGATATAATTAAACCGCCGCTGGCCCCGCCAGATATGGGTAAGGTAAGCATTTCGGTTTTTGACGATCAAAGGCCCAGGCAGGAGCGCGAAGGAACAAAAGGAAAACTGCTTAACTTTAGCTCTCGTGACTCCCACTTTAGCAAAAAGGTTCCCGAAGCCATTGTAGAAGCTCTCTCGGCAGAGTTGAATAACGTCGGTTTCTCCGTCGTTGAAGAAAGCAACACCCCTGACTATAGTATCTCCGGTTCTGTTAAGCATTTTCAGGCAATCATGGCCCCGGCCAAGATAACCTTTCTTCCTTATTTAGGCGTTGTCTCGACTATCTGGGCCAAAGACGACTTTACCCTTGCCCTAAGCATCTACATCAAGATGAGCGACCGGCAAGGCAAGATTATAATCGATAAGACCTTTGATGTTTCTGAAGATATGAAACTACCTACAGGGCTCCTCAGCCTGGCTCGCTATTCCCACGGCTTCAATCATAAGCTTAAATTACTAGATGAGGCATTGAAGGATATAATAGGGCAAATCCGTGATCAGGTAATAATCCAAGTGGAAAAATGACTAAGTTGTGGTGGTGCGCCTTGCTAAGCTATAAAAGCTTTCAAATCTCGGCCTTTTGCTTAATAATAACTTTTTCTTTATCTTTTAACTGCCTGGCCGAATATAATTTAGCAACCAGAAAAGAAGAGAATCTTTTCTTCAGCACAGCAAGTGAAGTAAAGCTGGGGCGTTCCCTGGCCCGGAAGGTAGAGCAAAGGTTTGAGTTTTCTCAGGACCCTCGCCTGCAAGAACGTGTAGATAAAATTGGTCAAAAATTAATTTTAGTCTGCGAGAGAAAAGATATCACTTATTCTTTCACAGTTTTGGAAGACGAAAAAGTCAACGCCTTTGCTCTTCCCGGCGGATATATTTACGTTAATACGGCTCTAGTCAAAAAGGCTGACTCCGACGACGAAATAGCCGCTGTCCTGGCCCACGAAATGGGACATATTGTCGCCCGGCATAGCATCAAGAGACTTCAAGCTGCCTTAGGTTATAGCCTAATCAGCATCCTGACTCTTGTGGCAACTAAAGATGCTCGCTTTAAAAGGGGAACCGACCTGGCCTTTAGCCAAATAATGCTGGGTTATTCCAGGGAAGATGAATTGTTGGCCGATCAGCTCTCGGTTAAATATTTAGAGAAGTCCGGTTATAACCCTGAGGCCGTGATTAGTTTCTTAAACAAGTTGAAACAGATAGAAAAAGAAGCGCCGCTTAAACCCCTTGTTGCCGGTTACGCCAGAACCCACCCCTATCTGCCTCAACGCATTGCGGCAGTAAAAGAACAGGTATATGGTAAAATGGATTTCAATGATTATATCAATAGAAGCAACACTGACAGATAGAAAGGAGAAAACCTATGCCCCAAAAGCATAAATGTCAAATATGCCAAAGAGATGTTGACGACAGCTTAAGCCTGGCTCATATCAAGGCAGAGGAATATATTATTAAACTGATTAGCCAAGATCATCCGGAGTGGAATAAGGATAAAGGCGCGTGTAACCTCTGTTTAGAGTATTACCGGGAATTAATTAAACGAACAGAGATATAAACAGAACTAAAAAAGAGAGGAGGCTCTCATGTTTCTCGGTCTTTTTAAGAGGAAGCCCAGACTTGTAACAGTAAAAAGAAAGGCTAAAGCCAAAAAAACTGCAATCAAAAAGAAAGTCCGACCATTAAAAGCTGTAAAGGTAAGACCTAAAATAGTAGGTAAAATCACTCACTATTTTCCTCATGTTAAAGCGGGAGTAATTCTAGTTACCAACGGTACTATTGCCTTAGGGGATACCCTCCGATTTAAGGGACACACTACTGAATTTAAACAGAAGGTCAATTCATTACAGATTAATAATGTTGCTATTAAGCAAGCGAAACCGGGGCAGGAGATCGGCTTATTAGTAAAATCTCGAGTCCGGCATAATGATCTGGTCTATAAAGTGTGAAGCCTAATCCTGAGTTAGCCAGATTTTCCTGGGCCATATACGATCTAGCCAACACCATCTTTTCCATGAACATCGTTTCTCTCTATTTTGTGCTCTGGCTTACCGTAGATAAGGGCTGTCCGGAATTATATTATAGTTTAGCGATTAGCGGCTCCGTATTTTTTGCGGCTCTTCTCATGCCTATAGTCGGAGAAATCTCCGACAGAACAAAAAGAAGAATGCCTTTCTTGATCGGTTTTACGCTGGGTTGTGTGTTTCTTACGGCAATGCTCGGATTGGTTAAAGGTGTTTTTCCCGCTTTGCTTTTCTTTGCCGCCGCCAATTTTTGTTACCAATTAGCCGGAGTAATTTATAACTCTCTTCTTTCCCAGGTCAGCACAGCCGAAGGGTTAGGCCGCACCTCCGGGCTGGGGGTAAG
>JAMXCY010000085.1 GCA_024543015.1 Candidatus Omnitrophota bacterium
GTATACTGGCGAATACGAGGGCATTAAGATTACAGCGATGAATGGGGGGATGTTTTCCGCCAACACAGCCATTACCACTGAAATAGTCTGTAATGTCCAGGCCAAAAACTTGATTCGCCTTGGTTCCTGCGGGGCTTTGCGAGAAGATATCAAAGTCGGAGATTTAGTTTTGGTCACTGGCTCCATCAGGGGCGAAGGAGTAACGCCTTATTATGTTGATGAAAATTTCCAGACCCTACCGGATACCCAGATTAGCGAAGCTTTAGAAAAAGCGGCTCAAAAATTAGGCGTTAAACTACATCGGGGTAAGGTTTGGTCCACGGATGCCCTTTTAAGAGAGACCAAAGAGCTGGTTGAGGCAAAGGCTAATGCCGGAGCCATTGCTGTAGATATGGTTTCTTCTACACTGTTAACTATTGCTCAGGTGTACAAAGTAAAGGCAGCTTCCATCTTAGCGGTGAGTGATAATGTAATGACAGGGGAGATGGGCTTTACCAATCCTATTTATTATATAGCGCAGACCACAATGATTAATGTAGCCTTAGAGGCAATAAAGATATTGGAAGGTAAATGAAAGAATCACCACTTTTTTGGCCAATCAAATTAGAGAACAACACTATTTTTTGCCTGGATGAGACCGCCCTGCCGGATAAACTATCTTATCTTAAAGCCCAAGACACAAAACAGGCGCTAGAGCTGATTAAGGGTATGAAGACCCGGGCCTTTGGGCAGGTATTGATGGCTTATAATATCTTTTTGTTGCTGCTTAAGAAGACCAGGAGCTTAAAGCCGGAAAAACAAATTAAGGTTCTAAAAACAGCAGCCCAAAAAATAAATCAAAGCCGGCCTACTTTCCCATTTACTTTTTTTACCGCCATGGTTTTGGCTTGGGCCAAAGAGGCTCAGCAAAATAAGAAAAATATATCCCTGGTTGTGAAAGATAAGATTAACGGATTTCTGGTTGATCTAAGGCAGAAGCGAATTGACCAGGCTCTAACTTTAAGCCGGCTGATTAAAGATGGCGCCAGCATCCTTACCCACTGCAATGTTAGCGGTTCTTTAGTTTTAGTAGCCCAATTTTGTTGCCAACAAGGAAAAAAAATAAGATTTTTTGTCACGGAAACCAGGCCTTATCTTCAAGGTTTGCGTTTAACAGCCTGGGAGTTGCAAAGGGCTAAGTTTAACGTAACCATTGTTGCGGATAATACTGCAGCATATCTAATGTCTCAAGGATTAGTAAATTTAGTCGTGGTGGGTGCAGACCAGTTGGCCAAAAACGGAGACATTGCCAACAAAATTGGCACCTATCAAATTGCGCTTTTAGCCCATAAGTTTCATCTGCCATTCTATGTACTTTCTCCACCACCATCGCCAGCTAAAACCGGAAAGGATATTAAAATAGAGTTGAGGCCGGAGAAAGAATTATTGGAATTTTCTGGCAAAAGAATTGCCCCTAAAGGAGCAAAAGGGTTTTACCCTGCTTTTGATGTTACTCCCCATAGCTTAATTACCAAACACATTACTTTAGACTTATAAAGATGGACAGAGTAAAACGATTAAAAGAAGAAATTATTAAAATTGGCAAAAAACTCTATGATTTTCGCCTGGTGGCGGCTAAAGGGGGTAATTTAAGCGCGCGCATAGAGAACGATTTAATTCTAATTACGGCCAGTGGCACCTGTTTGGGCCAGCTCCAAGAAAAGGACATTTTAAAAGTTAATATCTCAGAGGATGAGGTCGCCGGGCTAACTACTGAGTTTCCTCTGCATAGTTTAGTCTATCAAAGTTTCCCTGCGCAGAGAGTGATTCATTGTCACCCCCCTTTAATTAACGCTTATTACTCAAGTTATGAGAAGTTAGAAAGTATCACTTTTGAAAACAAGCTTTTTTTAGGCCAGGTGCCTGTAGTTATCCAATCTACTCCTAGCGTAACTCAACCAGAGAAGGTCATCGCGGCCCTGGCTACCAATAACATTGTGGTCATTAAAAATCATGGAGTAGTTTGTATTGCCAATGAGTTTTCCGATGCCTTTTATTTAATTGAGGAATTAGAAGAAGCGGTAAAGATGGTTGGGTTTGCCCGTCTTTTTAACAAGGATAAACCGAATAAATTTGACCAGGAACTTAAAGTAACCCTGCAGAGCACAGGAAAAATCTATCCGATGTTTTCCCGGGAGCACATTTTGGCCATTGTAGCTTTAGTTAATCAGGATGAAAAATTTTTAGCGCAAGCGCAAGAATTAAATCTCACCACCCAAGTAGTCATTAAGCCGGACGAAGAGCAAAATAAAGCCTATAAATTTAATTTTCAGCAAGGAAAGATTATTAAGGTAGAACATGACGCTGATGCCCCTTTTGTTATTTCCGGGCCGAGCAGTGTTTGGAAACTAATTTTTCTAGGGAAACTTGATCCTTTTGTAGCTACTACCCAGGGAAAATTAAAGCTCAAAGGTGAATTAGGCAAACTTTCTCGTTGGTATGTGCCTTTTACCCGGATGTTTTATTTATTTAAACAGGTTAGGATAAAGTGAAAACAGAAAAAGTTATCAATCCAGCGACAGGTGCAGTATTAGCTGAAGTGCCGTGTGCAGATAAAGAGGATATCAAAAGAGCTATTGCCCAGGCCCGTCGGGCTTTTGATCATGGGCCGTGGACTAAAGTTTCCTTGACCCAGCGCAAAGAATATCTTTTAAAGATTGCCCAAGGAATTATGGATAGAGCTGAGCAATTGGCTCAACTGGAGACAAAAAATACCGGTAAGCCAATAAAAGAGACTACTTTTATGGATATTCCCTCCAGCGCCAAAACCTTTGAGTATTTTGCTCATAATTTGGAGCGTTATCTAAAAAGCAAAAGAATGAATTTAGATTCCGGGGCACAGAGTTATCTCTTTCCGGAATCGCGGGGAGTTGTGGTTTTAATCGTTCCTTGGAATTATCCTTTATTGATTGCCTCCTGGAAGCTGGCTCAGGCCCTGGCAGCGGGAAACACAGTAATCTTAAAACCCTCAAGCCTTACAGCTCTAACGGCTTTAGAGTTGGTTAAGATTGCCAAGGAGGCCGGGTTACCAAATGGTGTGGTCAATGTGATTAATGCCCCGGGAGCTACAGTTGGTTCGGTTTTATGCTCAGATTCCCGTGTAGATATGATCTCTTTTACCGGCAGTACGCAAACAGGTCAAGAGATTATGCGCTTGGCCTCAAGCAGCACAAAGAAACTAATTATGGAATTGGGGGGGAAATCAGCCAGCATCATTTTAGCCGACTGTGATTTAGAGACAGCAGTAGGGGGGGCGCTGACTTCAATATTTCTTAATCAGGGGCAGATGTGTACGGCCATGTCGAGGATATTGATAGATAAAAAAATATTTTCCCAATTTGTGGAGCAATTTGTGGAAAAGGCTAAAAAGATAAAACTGGGTAATGGATTGGATTCAAAAACTCAGATGGGGCCTTTGATTTCTGCCCAGCAGCGTGAGAAGGTCATCGCTTATGTAGAGCAGGGGAAAAAAGAAGGGGCCAAGATACTTTGTGGAGGAAAGATTCCGCAAAGCCCGGAATTAAAAAATGGATTTTTCTTTGAACCTACAGTTTTTGGGCAAGTGGATGAGCAGATGAGCATTTTTCAGGAAGAGATATTCGGGCCGGTAGTATGCCTGAGCGAATTCTCGCAAGAAGAAGAAGCTCAGAGACTGGCTAACGATAGTAACTTTGGTTTAGCTTGCTGTATCTGGAGTAGTGATCTGGAAAGGGCTAAGAATTTAAGCAGAAAGATTAATGCCGGGACAATCTGGATTAATACTTATGGCATGTTTTATAATGAAGCCCCCTACGGCGGTTTTAAGCAAAGCGGATTTGGTAAAGAATTAGGCCGAGAGGGCTTCTTGGAATATACCCGCCTTAAGCACGTAAATTTGGACCCATCGGGTGAGAAACCTTTAGTCAGTTATTGGTACGCTTTTGGTTAAGATGGTCGGAATAGATATAGTAGAAATACGGCAGATTAGAAATATTTACCTGAAGCACGGTTTATTATTTTTAGAGAAGGTTTTAGCTGCTGAAGAAATTAATGAGTTACCTCAAGAGAAAAACAAGTGTTTTTTTAGAAACTTAAGTTGTTTGCTAGCTTCTAAAGAAGCGATATTTAAGGCCTACGGTAGAGCAGATTTAGATTGGCAGGATATTTCCCTTCGGAATATAACAAAGATGCCCTTGATCTACATCAAAAAGACTGATTTTAGCAAAAAAATTAAGTTATCCTTTGCTATAGATAGAGATATTGTAATCTCTCAGGCCTTAATTGTGTAAAGCTAACTAAGGAGAAAATTATGGATATTGCCAGGAGATTTCAAGAGGTAGCCAAAAAATATCCACAAAAACCATTTATTATATTTAAGACCCAATCCATAAGTTACGCCGAAACAGCCAAAAGGGTAAATAAGCTAGCCCATGCCCTTGATCGACAGGGCATAAAAAAGGGGGAAAAGATAGCGGTTTATCTACCAAATTGCCCCGAATATGTCTTTAGTTACTTAGCTGTTTTTAACTTGGGCGCAGCCTGTGTCCCCTTAGATGTCAGGCTTACTAACGAAGAGCTTATCGGTGTGTTAAACCATTCTGAGGCCTCGATAGTTATTACCAAGCCATTGGCGGGTCTTTCTTTTACGGGGCTTAAGGAAAAGGCGCCGGGCTTAAAAAACATAATTAAATGTTTTACGGATGCGCAAGAGGACTTTTTAAGCTTTACTCAGATTATGCAAGAGGAATCTGAAAAGCAGCCGAGTGCGAAAATCGATCAACAAAACTTAGCTACGCTTTATTATACCTCCGGCACTACCGGTAAGCCTAAGGCGGTAATGTCAAATTATCGCAGTCTCGATAACCCTACTCAGACTACGAGATATCTTGGTTTCGATGAGAAAAACATGGGTGAAGTAGAAATATGCGCACTTCCTCTTTCACACATTGGCGGCTTTGATTATATCTTATTTGCCTTAGAATATGCGATGACCATTGTGCTGATGGAGCGTTTTATTCCGATAGAATTCTTGAAAAATATTGAACGACACAAAGGAAGCTGGTTCCATATTGTCCCCTCAATGTTTACCGCCCTTTTACAGTTAAAGGAATTTGAAAAATTTAATTTAAAAAGTGTGGTCGGGGTATGTGTTTTTGGAGCGTTCAG
>JAMXCY010000086.1 GCA_024543015.1 Candidatus Omnitrophota bacterium
AGCTTACCTTCCATAGTGATTGCAGCAAACGGACAAACCTTGATACAAAGTTTACAACCAGTACACTTATCTTTTAAAACTTTGATTCCCATTATTTACATCCTGCAATTATATCCTTAAGGGCGCCGGTTAACTTAGCCACCACTTCTTCGGTGGATCCTTCGAGAATCTGGCTACCTTTACGCGGCGGTGGGCTAAATATTTTGATTACCTGAGTGGGCGAACCAGTTAAGCCAATTCTTTCGCTATCAGCTTGAATATCTTTACTGCTCCAGGTAATTATTTCGGCTTTCTTGGCTCGCATTTTTCCTTTTAGCGAGGCAAGTCGGGGCTCGTTTATTTCCTTAACTACGGTTAAAAGACAGGGTAGAGGTGTTTCCACTATTTCGAAACCTTCCTCGGTCATCCTTTCCACCCGAGCACAACTTTGATCAATTTTCTCAACCTTCTTTACAAAAGTAACTTGAGGGATATTAAGTTGCACCGACACTCCTGGGCCAACTTGAGCCGTATCGCCATCCATGGCCTGCTTACCGCAGATAATCAAATCAAAGCTTCCTATCTTGTTTATCGCCCTGGCCAAAGTATAACTTGTAGCTAAGGTATCACTTCCGGCAAAGGCCTTATCGGTCACTAAGATGGCCTCATCAGACCCTAAAGATATTGCTTCGCGAAGCGCGCTTTCCGCTTGCGGCGGGCCCATAGTCAGCACGGTTACCTTACCCCCTACCTTTTCCCTGATCCTGATGGCCTCCTCTATGGCATACATATCATAAGGATTTACAATACTGGCTACGCCCTCACGGATTAAAGTATTGGTTTTGGGGTCAATTCTGATATCTGCGGTATCAGGTACTTGTTTGATACAAACAATAATATTCATTTTATTTCTCTCAAAATAAAAATAGTTCATAGTTGATAGTTCATAGTTCGTAGACAAAAAATAAAATCTGGGTTAAAAAATATTTTAGTCTATGAACTCATAACTCATAACTACGAACTACTTTTTAGCAAGTGATTCTCTGATCAAATGACGGGCAATAATATCACGCTGGATCTGGTTAGTCCCTTCGTAAATCTGGGTAATCTTGGCATCACGCATAAACTTCTCTATCGGGTAGTCGCGCATATAACCGTATCCACCAAATATCTGCACGCAATTGGTAGTGACCTTCATGCAAACATCTGAAGCAAAAAGTTTGGCCATACTCGATTCCTTAGCTAAATTCTTTGCCCCGCTGTCTACATGGCGGCAAGCCGCATAGACCAAGCTTCTGGCTGCCTCGATTTCCGTGGCCATATCGGCTAACATAAATTGAATTCCCTGAAAAGAAGAAATTGGTTTGCCGAATTGAATCCTCTGACGGGCATACTCAACAGCTAAGTCTAGCGCCCCTTGAGCAATGCCTACTGCCTGGGCGGCAACCCCCGGCCTGGAAGAATCAAATGTCTTCATGGCTACAATAAAGCCCATACCTTCTCTGGAGATTATATTTTCTTTGGGTATCTTGCAATCAGTAAAGATCAACTCTCTGGTTGTTGAGGCGCGAATGCCTAGCTTTTTCTCCTTTTTACCAAAGGTAAAACCAGGGGTGTCTTTTTCCACTATAAAGGCACTAGCTCCCCGCGCGCCCTTGGCCTTATTAGTCATGGCGATAACAATATAAATTTGCGCTTCGCCTCCGTTAGTAATCCATTGCTTGGTGCCGTTTAAAACGTAAAAATCGCCTTCTTTACGTGCAGTAGTTTGCATATTACTGGCATCGCTTCCGGCTTGGGCCTCGGTTATAGCAAAGGCCGCTATTTTCTTTCCGCTGGCTAAATCAGGCAAATACTTTTTCTTCTGCTCCTCATTACCAAAGAGAATTATCGGATATGTCCCCAAGGCACTGGCAGCAAAACTTACCGCAATTCCGCCACAGGCACAGGATAACTCTTCTGTGGCAATAGCTAAATCTAAAACCCCGCCACCGGTACCACCGTATTTTTCCTCTATGTATACGCCAAACAAATCACTCTCGGCCAGAACCTTCATCACATCCCAGGGGAATTCTTCTTTTTCATCATACTCAGCAGCCTTCGGTTTAATTTTTTCCTGGGCTATTTTTCGGGCTAAATCACGAATCATTATCTGTTGGTCATTTAATTGGTAATCCACTTTAGTTAAACCTCCTTATTACCAGCGACACATTGTGGCCACCAAATCCCAAAGAATTAGATAGGGTCACATCTACCCTTACTTCTCTGGCCTTATTCGGCACATAATCCAAATCACAATCCGGATCAGGCGTTTCGTAATTAATCGTGGGGGCAATAATATTATTCTTAATCGACAGGCAACAAGCTATAAACTCTACCGCCCCGGCCGCACCTAAGAGATGACCAGTCATTGATTTAGTAGAGCTAACGGGCAACTTTTTAACTGAAGAACCAAAGACTTTCTTGATGGCCAAAGTCTCTACTTTATCGTTAAGAGGCGTGGAGGTCCCGTGAGCATTAATGTAAGATACATCTTCCGGATTTATCCGGGCATCTCTTAAAGCCTCTTTCATTGCCCTGGCTGCCCCCTGACCTTGGGGATCAGGCGCAGTCATATGATAGGCATCGCCACTCATACCATAGCCAACGATTTCTGCATGAATAGAAGCATTACGCTTTCGGGCATGTTCAAGACTTTCCAACAGGATCACACCTGCTCCTTCAGCAATCACAAAACCATCGCGATTCTTATCAAACGGCCTTGAGGCCTTCTCTGGCTGATCATTTCTTGTGGATAAGGCCTTCATTGCGCAAAAAGCGCCTACCCCTGTCTGACAGATACAACTTTCTGCTCCTCCAGCAATCATCACTTCGGCATCCCCTCGCTGAATAATCTTAAAGGCGTCCCCCAGTGCATGCCCTCCGGAAGCACAGGCCGTAGCTACAGTAGAATTAGGCCCTTTCACGCCAAAATAAATGGCTATCCAGCCGGAAGCCATATTTACAATAAGCATGGGGATGGTGAAAGGCGACATCTTGGAAGGGCCTTTTGCTATCAAAACCTTGGTCTGTTCCTGAACAGTATATAGAGAACCGATCCCTGAGCCAATCAGCACTCCCACTTGAAAAGGATCTTCTTTTTTAAGCTCTATTTGTGCATCCGCTACCGCATGGTGTGCGGCCACTACAGCGTATTGCACAAATTTATCCATCCGTCTTTTATCCTTGAGAGAGATGCAGGAGTGGGGATCAAATCCTTTTACTTCACCGGCTATCTGAGAGCTAAATTGGGTAGGGTCAAACTGAGTAATACGTCGAATGCCGCTTTTCCCGGCAATAAGAGAGCTCCAAAACTCATCTACATCATTACCTACAGGAGATATTGCCCCTAAACCGGTAACAACGACTCGTCTTCTACTATCCATAACTACTTTTTGGTCTTTCCCTCAAGATACTTAATGGCCTCGCTTACAGTGCTCATCTTCTCCGCGTCTTCATCGGGAATCTCGACACCGAACTTTTCTTCCAAAGCCATAACTAGCTCAACCGTATCTAGTGAGTCCGCGCCCAGGTCGTCAATAAAGGAAGCGGTATCTGTTACTTCTTCAATCTTGACCCCCAATTGTTCCGCGATTATTGCCTTTACATCATCAGCTAACGCCATCTTTTTTCCTCCTTCTGTTTCTATCTAAACAATTCCGCCATCAATACAAATTACCTGTCCAGTAATATACGCTGCATTCTCGCTCACCAAAAACACGGCCAAGTTTGCTACGTCCGTTGGGCTGCCAAATCTTTTAAGCGGAATTACCTCCAACATCTTGGATTTTACTCTCTCGGGAAGAGCCTTAGTCATCTCAGTCTGAATAAAACCCGGGGCGATTGCATTTACATTAATACCCCGCGGAGCAAGCTCTTTGGCTGTAGTCTTGGTTAAGCCAATAATACCGGCCTTAGATGCTGCGTAATTGGCTTGGCCGATATTACCAATCAGTCCGATAATTGAAGCGATATTGAGAATTTTACCGCTCCTTTGTTTGATCATTATTTTGGAGACGGTCTTTGTGTAATTAAAGGTCCCTTTGAGGTTTACTGCCAGAACCTTATCCCAATCATCTTCGCTCATACGCACCAAAAGAGTGTCGCGAGTTATGCCAGCGTTGTTGATTAGTATATCAATCTTTTTAAATTTGTCAAGCGTTTTGTTCACCATTTCTTCCACCTCAGACAAGCTGGAAACATCGCAGGCAACAGTCAAAACACCAACACCCAAAGAAGAGATTTCTTTTTCTGTTTCTGTCAATATCTGGGTATTGATATCGGCAATAGCGACATTTGCCCCTTCCCTGGCTAAGCTAATGGCCATCTCTTTACCGATGCCTCTGGCGCCTCCTGTAACGATAGCTACCTTATCTTTTAAGATCATAGCGACTGCTCCTTCCTGAACTGCCTTAATTCTTCAATCGTCCCAATGCTATGTACTTTTAAGGCCGGATCAATCTTGCGCACAAGCCCTTTGAGAACCTTACCCGGACCAATCTCGATAAAATTTTTTATTCCAGAAGAGCTGATAAAACTTATTGAATCCTCCCAGAGTGTGCGGGAAACAAGCTGCCGGATCAAGTTATTCTTAATTTCAGAAGGTGCTCTTTCTTCTTTTGCTGTGACATTGCTCACTACAGGTATCTCTGTGGGACAAATTTCTGCTTCTTCTAAAGCCTGGGCTAATTTTTGTGAAGCCGGGGCTATTAAAGAAGAGTGAAATCCCCCGCTTACTTTTAAGGGAATAGTCCTTTTAGCGCCTGATGCAACAGCTATCTTCTTAGCCTTTTCCAAGCCCTGGTGATTTCCGGAAATCACCACCTGCCCAGGACAATTCAGGTTAGATATTTCTACTTTTGCTTCCTGGCAGATTTTCTCTACGGCATTTAAAGGCAAACCAATTATTGAAACCATTCCCCCGGGATTCTGGCAAGATGCCTGTTCCATATACTGGGCCCTTTTACTCACTAATGTTAGTCCTTGAGCAAACTTTAACGCGCCGGCTGCCACCAAGGCTGTATATTCTCCCAGGCTTAAGCCCGCAGTAAATTTTAGATCTATTTCTACTCCCTGTGCCTCTAAGGCCTTAAGAGAAGCTACACTGACAGTAAAAACCGCTACCTGGCAAT
>JAMXCY010000087.1 GCA_024543015.1 Candidatus Omnitrophota bacterium
CAATATCTTCTAAGCGTGAGTGGTGGTCAGCATCTAACATCAGTGATGTCTGGCCGATTAAATAGGGAGTTACGCTCATTGAATGGCTGTACTTACCGGTCCCAACTTCTTCAGCAGCTCTGCTCCAGACAAGAAAGACTTCTTTTTCAGCTGCTAAACGTACTACTTGTTGGTGATTTTCCTTAAAAGTATTTACACTGTTAATATAATCTTCCACATTATTAGTCTTATATTCCCGCATATTTATGTATTTTCTTAAGTTGCTGCTTACCCGGCCTTGACTTTGGGCGTTGATAGTTTCTTTTTCAACCTCTCTTAAACCGCCGCCCCACCTGTAAATAATCCTTACCATTTCCTCGGCTTTAGTTTGAGACTGCTGGCGAGTATAGCCAAGATTCATTAACCTAAAAGTATATAATTTTCTGGCTTTAGTAAAAGTTAAGGCATTAGCCCAGCCGGTTGGAAGGTGATAATTAGCCCAGTAGGTAACTATCCTCCAGGCTTTATTAGATAAAACTAGTTCTTTATCCGGTTCATCGCGAAGTTGTTTTAACTGTTTGATATCTCTTCTGATTCTTTGTTCACTCATTCCTTGAGCTCTAAATTCTTCCTTTAATCTTAAAATCAATCCTTCCCATAATTCCGGTTTAAACAAAGCCAACATTCCTAAACGGGAAGTGATTTCTTCTGCTCCTTGGTCCTTATCTTTATTTGCTCTATTTAACTGATCTTTATCAAACCAGGCATCTTCCTTCCAGGCAGTGATTACTAAATCTAGAGGCTGCAGGAATCTTGCATATATGGCTTGGGCCGGAACATCCAAACGGTATTTATTATTAATCCAGCGTACAATTCTTAATTTTACAGACCTATGCCGGGTTAAATTCCATTTAAATATTGAACTAATCCCGCGAGTAAAAAGGCTGTCGTCTCTAATAGTTTTTGCGAATTCTGTAGCAAATTTATGGCGGCTTATCCGGCCAGAGACTGCTCGGACTATGAGATCTTTAAGTTTCTTAGTTTCAGAATTAGTTATCATAAACTCATAGCTCTCATCCATATTTCCGTTTATATCTTCAAGCTCTGCGGCAAACTCATCTTTAAATTTCACTGCCTTTTCTGTATCTCTGTCAGAAATTAAAACTGTATGTAGCTGTTGAGCTACTTCATAGCTATTTTTCCAAGGCTTTAGGTGATAAGCGTCATTTTTCCACCAGTAGAATACGGTGGCGAAAAATTTAATAAAGTAATGCAAAGCATAAGGCACAAACCTGAATGTTTCAAAGAATACCAAGTAAGCGACAAACTTTAAGGCTGTTCGTAAAAATTCAGGAATTGCTATCTCGCCGGAAATAAGCGGTGCACCGTAGAATAAGCCTACCAAAGCAATGATTAGTCCTGATACCTGTAAGATTAACTGCGCCTTATGAGTGCCTAAAGACTTAGTAGGGTCGGCATTTTTATCACTATCATTAAGCTGTTTATTTCGCCTTACACAACCCCATATCCAAGCTCCGAAATACAACAGCAAACCTGATAAAGAGAAAGCTGTCATTGAAGGTGTATACATTTCCGGAACGCTCAAGAAACCCCAGTTCATAAGCGCATTGACGCCAGTATAAGCAAATAAAATAGCCAATCCAATAAACACAAGGCTCAATAAAATCCTCCGCCAGATATAAGTAGCGTGAACATTAAATTTAGTGTTATGGCCACGGCTGGTTATCCAATGCCAGGTATGTTTTAAGAGGTGCTTGAATACATAGAGATAAACTCCATATAGCTTCATTCTGTGTTTTTCTCTAGGCAATTCAAAATATGTATTTGAAGCTAATAGAATTGTTTTCATTATGTTTTTAAGTTCCTTCTTGTCATTATCAGCGTAATGGATACTGCTTGCGTTAAAAGGCTTATCATGAACCCGGCTAGCTAATAAGATATTAGAGACACTATCCGGATTTCTTGCTGTTTTGAAGCCGCCGGATAAAATTGAATCAACCTTTTCGTTGAACTCCTCGCGTAAATTTTGTATTTTGCTGTTAAGCTCTGTATTGCGCTGGCCAGGCTCATTTGCTACAACGTCAACATCATCAAGTACATATCTTAGAGCATCGTTATACTCTTCCCAGATAAAGTTAAACATGTGATAACGTATACCTTCTTTTTGGCCCCGCACAGCACCGCGCCTATCCCTCATGTCTTCTAAAGCCAACATATCTTCACGGATAATATCGCCAAAAATCTTATAGTAGGCTTTAATATAAGGCCCTATACTTTTAGCCTGAATATCATCTGTTAGCCAGCCGGATAATCGTTGGTCAGCAGATATGCCGCGGCTGCTATCGCCATTTATTCTCTTATAAATATACTCTTCAAGCCTTCCTTGAGAATTAAGGCCGTCTAGTTCTAAAGATATTACCTGCATCAATACGTACCTCTCTAACGCTAAAATACTCCCCTGAATAGGCAGAGAACGTACTCTGTTCTGTCTAATCTCTTCTAAGAATTTCTTCCATTCATCTTCTGATAATGGGTACTTAGTAAGATTGTCAGTAGCGCTGGTAAGCAAGAATGGGCTGGTTAGCCGGCCTGCGTCATTCTGACTGATAAATTGTCTATCCGGCCATAAGAGTTCATAAAATGGGGAGTAAGCGATTTGTAAAACAATTGCCTCTTTTAATCTGGCAATCCTTCCGTCTTCGCTCTGGGGGGTAAGGCCTAAACGTAAAAGAATTTGTCCCACTTTATTGTCGAGATATTTTCTGGCTTCCGGTTTTATTTCGCCTTTAACTGTGAAGAAAAGTTTATCCTGTAAGATACTTAAAAAACGTTTCTTTAAGAAATCTCTATCGGTTATTCCAGCTATGTGGTATTTAAGGAGAGTCTTTAAGGCTTGTTTGACTTTTCTATTTACATCTATATTCAGGCCAACAATTGCGCCTACTTCTCTTTGCCAATTAGCTACAATATCTCTAATGATATTGCTATCCTGTTCGCTAATGCCTAATCTTCTAAGAATCTCTGACAATTGAGTAATACTTGTAAAATCATCTAACCACTCCGATGCCCTTGCATCAAACTTTTGCTGCGATATTGCTTTTCTTTCTAAAGCGTTTAATTTTGCTATAACTTTTCTTGGCGGTGAACGTGGCCTGTATTCATTGATTAAGGCGCTCTTTAATCTCTGTATATCCTCTTTTACTACTAAGGCACCGTTTTTAATTCTAAACTGGATTATGGTCGTAGAAACTCTCTTGGGATAACCTTTAACCCGTAAACCATCATCTGAGGCAGTATTAATATTAGCCTCCCTATCAAAACCAGCTGTACTGGCTATACGTATTCGATTAAGTTTTCTGCGGATAAAACTAAAAAACGGCAGTATCAGGCGGAAAAACAATGCTGTAAATAGAATGCTTAAAAAGATAGCTAGGGCATACTTAACTCCGGCTGAAGCCTCTTCGGCAAGATTCTTAAGTGTCTCCCAGGCGCCTGAGGTAACTACACCCTTATAAACATTATCGTCAGTAACTTTGGCGCCAGAAACGTGTATCTTTAATTTTCTACCCTCAGTAATAACTCTTCTAAGCAATTCCTCGTGTTCATCTCCTGAGATTGCTCTGACAGCTGTTCCCAAAGGAGCATTGCTGATATGGTCTCTTAATGAATATGCAGTTGGGTAAGCGATTGTACTTTCGCTTAACGGATTCTCTTTAGAGTAAATAACCTTCCAGTTTTTCAAAAGGGTATAGGTATAAGGATCGGCTTGTAATTTTTCGATATTTTGATTAATATCATCGGCAACAATATGTTGCCTGATAGCCACATAAAAATCATCTCCATCAACTAGATAAAAACTATCATAATCACTGAAAATCTTACCTACCGGCGTGCCAGATTCAGGATCATCAGGAACAATAGAATATACCGGAATATTTTCATAGTACATAACAAAAACATTCCTGGGGTCTCTATTAAATTCACTCTCAACATAGTTCATACCGGTTTTAACATTGTATCCGCCTATGCCTCTGGAACCGTGAGCTAATCTATCTATTAAAGGTTTATAAAGGAACCAATCTCCTCTTCTACCGGAATATATGGTATCACGCAGTACATAATTGGTATTACCGCGAAACATAGTAAGCCCGGGCTCAACATTAAAAGGAACAGGAATCGTCCGGCCATTTTCATCTTCTATGTGAGTAATCCACCACTTTACAACACTGATATCGCCATCAGTGCGATAACGTCTGGCAATATGGCGTTTAAGCGGGTCGCTGAGCATAAGAAACCGCTGATATTGAGCAT
The DNA here is from genome assembly GCA_024543015.1 of Candidatus Omnitrophota bacterium. Lineage (GTDB taxonomy): Bacteria > Omnitrophota > Gorgyraeia > JAFGHF01 > JAFGHF01 > JAMXCY01. The sequence goes on from JAMXCY010000087.1 coordinate 4,312, forward strand.
TCTTAATCTCTTTATACTTGCCATTTATCCTTGCAAAAGGTATCTCAACCACCATTCTTAAAAGCGTATCCGGCTTTATACCCAGTAATTTTGCCTTTATTAATATCTCGGAATTTAAAACCTCAGATGCTTTTACTTCTTCCCCGGAACGCACAATATAAGCCAAGCCGTTTGGCGAAAGCTTCACCCCTTCAGTCGGATCCTGACCATCCCATTTATAATTAAAAATAACTGATGGATCAACACCCATTACCCTATCGCGAAGCTGTAGGACCAAAAGACGTGAGTCAGGATCATCCTCAATGCGCCACTCATACTTTACGGCGTGGGTATCTTCAATCTCAACCTCTGATTTTTGGAATTTTAAATCTTTTAGTTCAACACTCATATCATTAGCAGCACCTTTTAAGGCAATATTAAGTTTAGCTATTATATATTCTTTCAATATAGCATCAATATCGTTAAAGACTTCATCGAGTTCGTCAGTTATAAATTGATCATAAGCAATTTCTTCTAGTTTAACTTTAGTTGTAAAAGCAATATTATCTTGATTGGCAATATATTGGTTACCCTCTTTATGAGCGTGATAAGTAACTCTATCCGGGCTCTTACCGCCTACCTTAACTTCTCCTTTAATCATCTCTATTAAGTAGCCG
>JAMXCY010000008.1 GCA_024543015.1 Candidatus Omnitrophota bacterium
AGAATGCCTACATCAGAGTTGTGGTTACCAGGGGCCAGGGCGATTTAGGGCTTGACCCGCGTAAATGCAAGGGCAACGCAACTGTGATTATTATTACGGATAAAATTGTTTTATATTCGGAGAAACTTTATAAAGAAGGCTTGGAGATTATCACTGTGCCTACAGTGAGAAACCTTCCCGAGGCCTTAAATCCACAGATTAAATCCTTAAATTACTTAAATAATATTTTAGCTAAGATTGAAGCCTACAATTGCGGTTATCAAGAGGCGATTATGCTTGATTCTATGGGCTATGTTGCCGAATGCACCGGCGATAATCTGTTCATCGTCAAGCGGGGAGAGCTTTATACCCCGCCGCAGTGTATGGGCACATTACGGGGGATTACCCGTGATGCAATCTTGGAAATTGCCAGGGAAAAGCGCCTGGGGGCGCATGAGCATGTGCTTACCCGCCACGAGGTCTACATTTCCGATGAGGTATTTTTAACGGGTACCGCAGCTGAGATTATTCCCGTGGTTAAGGTTGATGGCCGGCTTATCGGAACCGGCCGCCCGGGCAAAACGACTCTAATGTTAACAAATGAGTTTCATAAATTAACCAAAACAGAAGGAGTGAGGTATTGACACATGCTATGCGATATATGTCATAAGAATGAGGCCAGCGTGCACCTCACTGAGATAATCGACAATCAGATTACCGAACTGCACCTTTGTGAAGGGTGTGCCCGGCAGAAGGGAACCCAGATGGAGCAGCACTTTGGCCTGGCTGATTTGTTAGCAGGTTTAGCTGATTTGGGCCAACAATTTGAAACTCCCGGTAAGACCGAAGCCAAATGTACCAATTGTGGCTTAAGTTATCATGACTTTCGTCGCATTGGCCGACTTGGTTGCAGCGAATGCTACGGCGCCTTTAAAGATAGCTTGGAGATTTTGCTCAAAAGGATTCACGGCTCAACCCAACACTTAGGTCGTATCCCGATTAAAAAACCAGCAACAGTACAAAAAAAGAGCTCCGAGTTAGACCTGTTGCGTGTTAAACTGCAAAGGGCAATTGAATTGGAAGAATTTGAACAGGCTGCTCGCCTGCGAGATAAAATCAGAGCCTTGGAAGCAAAGAAGCGTAAGAAATGAATAACGGGAGCACCAATGAAACTAAATGACTTAACCAATCAAACCTGTGAATGGTTAAAAGGTACCGGCCCCAATTCCAATATTGTGATTTCCAGCCGGATAAGATTGGCTAGAAATTTAAATCGCATTCCTTTTTCTCACTGGGCGAACAAGAAGCAAAAGGAAGAGGTGCTCAAGAGGGCCAGGGAGGCGGTTTCATCCAACAATTACACCAAAGGCGCACTTTTCTTACAAATGCAAGAGCTGAATAACCTGGATAAGCAATTCCTGATTGAGCGCCATCTTATTTCCAAAGAGCATGCGCTGCAGGCCGACCACAAGGCGGTAGTAATCGGTGAGAGAGAAATCTTAAGTATTATGGTCAACGAAGAAGACCACTTAAGAACGCAGGTGATGCAATCGGGTTTTAATCTGGATGGGGCCTGGCAAATTATCAATGGAGTAGATACAGGGTTTGGAAAAAAGCTGAGTTTTGCTTATTCGCAAAACTGGGGCTATTTAACCGCCTGTCCAACAAATACCGGTACGGGACTGCGAGCCTCAGTAATGTTGCATCTGCCGGCTTTAGTAATGACCAAGCAGATCAACAAAGTTTTACAGGCAATTACCAAATTGAGCTTAACCGCGCGCGGCTTTTACGGTGAAGGTACCGAGGCCAGCGGAAATTTTTTTCAGATCTCTAACCAGGTTACCCTGGGCCACTCCGAAGAGGATATCCTCGACAATATTGAGCGGATTATCAAGCAAGTGATCGGGCATGAACAGAATGCCCGCGGGACGCTCTTTGAGCAGGATAAGGCCCGGATTGAAGACAGTATCTGGCGGGCCTTTGCCATCTTAAAGAATGCCCACATTATTACCAGCAAAGAGGCCACAGATTTATTTTCCCGGGTGCGCTTGGGTATAGACCTAAGAATACTTAAAGAATTGAGCATTTCAACCATTAACAAGATATTTATCCTGATTCAGCCGGCACACTTGCAGAAGATTGTCGGCAAGGCCCTTTCGCCTCAGGAGCGGGATATTAAGAGGGCGGAGTTGATTAGAAAAGAGTTAGGCGAAAAATAGGAGAAAAAATGTTTAACAGGTTTACAGAACGGGCAAGAAAGGTAATTATTTTGGCCAAAGAAGAGGCCAAACGCTTTAACCACGATTACATTGGCACAGAACACATCCTCTTAGGGCTAATCCGTGAAGGCGAAGGTGTAGCCAGCGCTGTGTTGCAAAATATGGGTTTGGGCTTGGATAAGATACGCTTAGAGATTGAGAAACTGGTCCAACCCGGTCCGGCTACGGTTATTTCCGGAGATATCCCTTTTACCCCTCGAGCCAAAAGAGTAATTGAATTGTCGATGGAAGAAGCCAGGAGTCTCGGACATAATTACATCGGCACAGAGCACTTACTACTGGGTCTGTTGCGCGAAGGCGAAGGTGTGGCGGCCCAGGTGCTTACCGGCTTAGGCTTAGACTTAAATAAGCTCAGAGGCGAGATAATGGAGTTGTTGGGCCAGGGAATACCCGGCCCAACCCAGGCTGGAACAGCTGCTGCCGAAGCCAAGGCTAAAAGTAAGACCCCGGCCCTAGATACCTTTGGACGCGATTTAACAACCCTGGCCAAAGAAGGCAAGCTTGATCCGGTGGTTGGACGCAAGAATGAAATTGAACGAGTAATCCAAATTTTAAGCCGACGCACCAAGAACAACCCCGTACTTTTAGGTGAGGCCGGCGTAGGTAAAACAGCTATCGTGGAGGGACTAGCTCAGCAGATTGTGGATGGCAATATTCCTGAGTTGCTGAGAGAAAAGCGCATTGTGATTATCGATTTAGCCTTAATGGTAGCCGGAACCAAATACCGTGGGCAGTTTGAAGAGCGCATCAAGGCGGTAATGGATGAGATAAAAAAGTCGGAAAACATTGTTATGTTTATCGACGAATTGCATACCCTGGTGGGTGCCGGTGGAGCCGAGGGGGCAATCGATGCCTCCAATATCTTAAAGCCCGCTCTCTCCCGCGGAGAAGCTCAGTGTATTGGGGCGACTACCCTGGATGAATATCGCAAGTATATTGAGAAGGATGCTGCTTTAGAGCGCAGATTTCAAACCATTATGGTTGAACCTCCGACGGTAAAAGAGACAATTGAGATCCTAAAAGGTTTAAGAGACAAATACGAAGCCCACCATAAGACCAAGTTTACTGACGAGGCCTTAGAAGAAGCAGCCAAGCTCTCCGATAGATACATCACCGGACGCTATCTTCCCGATAAGGCCGTGGATTTAATTGATGAGGCTGGAGCCAGGGCCCGGCTTTCGGCACTGACGGCCCCTCCCGATTTAAAGGAAAAGGAAAAGAAAATAGAGCAGATTAGAAAAGAAAAAGAAGCAGCGATTAAGAGCCAGGATTTTGAAAAGGCAGCCCATTTTAGGGATCAGGAAAGGGAAGCCAAAGCCGAGCTGACTAAGATGCGCGATAGCTGGAAAAAGAAAAAGGTGGAAGCTGCTCCGACGGTAACCGGAGATGAGATAGCCTATATTGTCTCTAAATGGACAGGCGTGCCTGTTGCAAAACTAGAAGAGAAAGAATCCGAGAAGCTGTTGAAGATGGAGGAGGAGTTACATAAAAGAGTAGTGGGTCAGGATGAAGCTATTGGCACTATTGCTCGCGCAGTTAGGCGCTCCCGGGCTGGCATTAAAGACCCGCGCAGGCCGATCGGCTCTTTTATATTTTTAGGGCCTACCGGAGTGGGTAAGACGCTCCTGGCGCGCGCCTTGGCTGAGTTTATGTTTGGTGATGAAGAGGCCTTGATCCAGCTGGATATGTCCGAATACATGGAGAAATTCAATGTCTCCCGTTTAGTCGGGGCTCCTCCGGGTTATGTGGGTTATGAAGAAGGAGGACAACTTACCGAGAAGGTCAGGCGCCGGCCCTATTCAGTGGTTTTGCTCGACGAAATTGAAAAGGCCCACCCGGCTGTATTCAATATTTTGCTGCAGGTCTTAGAAGACGGCCGGCTCACGGACAGCTTTGGCCGCAAGGTAGATTTCCGCAACGTTATTTTAATTATGACCTCAAATATCGGTGCGGAACTGCTCAGGAAACAAGGCTCACTTGGGTTCAAATCGCAGAAAGAAGATGTTACTTTTGAGGAGATGAAGAAAAAACTCTTAGAGGAGGTCCGAAGGACTTTTAATCCTGAATTTTTAAACCGCATCGACGATATAACTGTTTTCCACCCTTTAAGTAAAAAGGACCTCTATAATATAGTAGAGATTGAAGTGGGCGAGGTGCAGAAGAGATTAGCCGAGCAGGATATTTCTCTTGAGCTAACTAAAGAAGCGAAAGAATTCTTAATCGAGAAAGGATTTAATCCCCTCTTTGGCGCCCGTCCTCTGAGGCGGACTATCCAGAGATATTTAGAAGACCCTCTTTCCGAAGAGATAATCAGCAAAAGATCTAAGAAGCTAAAGAAGGTTAAGGTGGAGCTAAAGAAAGATGAGTTGGTTTTCCAATAAAAGGCGAGGAAAGTTCTTTATTTTTCTGCTCTTGGTATTTGTCTTGGCAGCTTGCTTTTATCTGCGCAGAGAAATATTCTTTCAGCAGGCTAAAAAACTAATCGAGCAAAATATAGAAAATAATTTTCCTTGCCGCATTTCGATCGGAACGGTTAGCCCCAGCGTCATTTATGGATTGGTGTTAGAAGATTTAGAAATTAGTTTTCCGCAAGCCCTGGGCCTTAGTTTAAATATTAAGGCTGAACAGGTCTTTGTCGACTACAACTTCTGGAAATTGTTATCTTTTAGCCCTAAGGGCATTAAGAGTTTAAGGTTGGTTTTACCGACAATCAATCTATCCTATCTTCAAGAACAAGAGGCAGTTTTTACTTTAGGGTCAGTCTCAGAGATGCTGAAGCCGAAGTTTGCGCTTAAGGATTTTGCATTTTTCTTAGAGGAGGGAGAGATTTCTTTAGCCGGTGCTCAACCATTGATCAAGAACCTACGGGGCGAGTTATTCTTAAATCAAGAAGGCATATATTTGCGCGATGCCAGTGCTAGTTTTAAGAACAGTAGAGGTAAGTCTATGACGATCTCCGGCGCCTTTTCCGAGGAAGGTCTCTCTTTAACTACAAATATTGAACATTTAAAAGTGGGCAACTTCGATATTTTAACTAATCTTGTCTTAACTCTCAATAAGACAGTTGAGATTCAAGATGGATCCACAAAGATTATCGGTAGTTTAAAAACATACGGCTCTGTGCTCAATAAACAGCCTTTTCCGGAGCTTAACTCTTCTTTTGAAATTAGAGGTTCGAACTTGCGTATCCTCACTTTTAGTTTAGGCGACACTTACGATCTGCGGGGCATAATAAGCTTGGTACCTCCCTTTGATGCAGATTTATCTTTGAATTTCTACCAGGCAGCTCCGGGGGAGTTTATCGGGCAGTTTAATCATTCAGAAAAACCTGTCTTTTCAGGCTTGGTCAATGGTTTAATTAAAGTTACCGGCCCCCTAGCTCAGGCCCGCGTAGAAGGTTATCTTGAAGTAAAAGACGGCAATATCGGCAAGTTAGGTTTTGTCAGCGCAAATATTAATATCAAGGGGCGCTATCCTAAGATTTTGATACTTAGCTCACGCATTTTTCGCGAGGAAGACTCATTTTTAATGGAGGGCGAAATAGACCTGGCTAATTTAGCTGACCAGAGTTCTATGGAGTTAAGATTTATGGCTGATAAAGGAATCCTCTGGCAGGGTTGGGACATAACTCGTAAGCGCGAGAATCAAGTACATATGTCTAAAAGCATTGCCGATGACGTAAAAGTTACCTTTGATGCCTTTATGGATGAGGAGAGCGCTGCCTTCAGTAGCAGTGAGGCAAATGAATTAGGCTTGGAATACCGGGTTTTCGGAGATAAGCTGATCAAACTTCGCCTGAAAAAGGATGAAGGTATTCTGGGCCTTGAACGCAGGGTTAAATTCTAAGCATGCAAGATTTCTTAAATAGGTTGGGGAAGAAGTTCTTGAGTTTCCTTTATTATGCCGGAGGAATTGGTTCTCTGGCCGCACAGGCGATATTCTGGCTATTTGTGCCTCCCCTAAAACGCAAACAGACATTTGGCCAGATGGTTGAAATCGGCATTAATAGCTTGTTTATAGTATCCCTTTGCTCTTTATTCACGGGGATAGTCTTAGTTTTACAAAGTGCCTATCAATTGCAGAAGCTGGGGGCCAAAGAATTCATCGCCCCTTTGGTGGCTCTTTCTATGTGTCGGGAACTGGGCCCTGTTTTTACCGCCCTGATCATAGCCGGAAGAGCAGGCGCTTCTATTAGCGCGGAACTGGGGACAATGAAGGTTACCGAACAAATTGATGCCCTTCAGACCATGGCGACTAATCCCATTAAGTATTTGGTTTGCCCCAGACTTTTGGCCATGGTCACAATGCTTCCGTTGTTGACCATTTACGCTAGTTTTATCGGTATCTTCGGCGGCTATATGGTGGCGGTCTGGAAATTAGGCGTGGGCTCCAGCATATATATACGCTCAACCATTGATGCCCTGACGTTAAAGGATGTATTTAGCGGCCTGTTTAAATCGGTCGTCTTCGCCCTAGTTATTTGCACTGTCTCTTGCTATCAGGGCTTAAGCGCCCGGGGCGGGGCCGAAGGCGTGGGCAAGGCCACAACCTTAGCGGTGGTTAGTTCTTTTATCTTGATTCTCGCCTCCGATGCCTTATTTACCGCTTTTTTCTACTTTATATAAAAAATGATTGAAATCATTAATCTATGCAAATCATTCAATAACCATCAGGTACTGAAAAACCTGAATTTGACCATTGAAAAAGGTCACACGCAGGTGATTATCGGCCGTTCCGGTTGCGGCAAGAGCGTTCTGCTTAAACATATCGTCGGCCTGTTAAGGCCGGACTCCGGCCAGGTATTTGTGGATAATCAGGATATAGGCCGGCTCAGGGAAAAAGAGGTTAACCGTTTGCGTTTGAAGATTGGCATGCTTTTTCAGGGTGCAGCCTTGTTTGACTCTCTGAATGTAGGAGGAAATGTAGGTTTTATCTTGCGCGAACACTCTGATTTAGATGAGATAACTATTGCCAAAAGAGTTAAAGAAAGTCTGCAATTGGTGGGGTTGCGGGGTATTGAGGAGCTCACCTCCTCGGAATTGAGCGGGGGCATGAAAAAAAGAGTTGGCCTGGCGCGGGCAATCTGTGCCCGCCCGGATATTATTCTTTATGATGAACCCACAACCGGTATTGACCCGATTATGGCCGACGCAATTAATACCTTAATCCGTCAGCTTCACGATAAGCTGGAAGTTACTTCTATTGCCGTAACCCACGATATGGTTAGTGCCTATAGGATTGCCGATAGGATTTCTATGCTCTACGATGGCCGAATTATAGAAAGTGATAACGTTGAAAACATAAAAAATACTAAAGACCCGGTGGTGCAGCAATTTATTACAGGTGCAGCACACGGACCGATTACCGATTAAAGGAGGGCATTATGCCTGGTAAAATGAATCTGGAGCTAAAGGTTGGCATCTTTGCTTTTATTGCTTTAATAATCTTAACCATGGCTGTATTTTCTATCAGTGAAATCTATATCTTTCGCCCGGGTTACCTGATCAACGTATCTTTTGGCTTTGCCAGCGGCATTGACGTAGGGGCGACGGTAAGGGTAGCGGGAATCGGGGCTGGTGAGGTTGAAGACATAAATTTAAGCTATGACAAAGATAAAGGCCAGGCCGAAATTATACTTTCGGTCTGGATTGATAAGGACGTCAAGATTCCCCGCGACTCCCAGGCCCATGTCAACATCTTAGGACTTATTGGCGAGCGCTATTTAGAGATTATCCCGGGTGAAGATTATACTCATCCCTTAAAAGAAGGGGATACTTTAATCGGACGTAATCCTCTGTCTTCAGAGACGTTGATGGAAGCCGCCCATAAACTCGCTGAGAACTTTGATCAGGTCTTGGATTCGGCAAATGAAGTTCTGGATGAAAATACAAGACAGGCCCTCAAAGAGACGATTCATAATTTTCGTGACCTCTCTTTGAGCCTGAAAGTCATTACCGGGCGCCTGGAGCGCGGTGAGGGCAAGCTCGGGGCGTGGCTTAAGCCCAAGAGAAGTTCTAAGAGAAAACCTAAAACTAAAAGTACCGAAGTCAAAGAAGTTGAATCAACACAGAGCACGCAGAATTTTGGACCGAGATGACTAAAGTAAAAACAGTATTTGTCTGCTCAGCCTGTGGCTATCAATCCGCAAAGTGGCTGGGCAGGTGCCCGGATTGCAATAATTGGAATACCTTAGTAGAGGAAGCCCAGGTTCGGGAAAGTCGGCCTTCGCGCTATCAGTTTTCTCCTGCTAGTCCTCCTCAATCGCTTCTTGATGTTCCCACCTCAGAAGAGATGCGCCAACCCACTCAGATAAAAGAATTAGACCGGATTTTAGGCGGAGGCATCGTCTCTGGTTCGGTGATTTTAGTGGGTGGAGAACCGGGTATTGGTAAATCCACAATTCTGCTTCAGGTCTCCAATAAACTAGCTGCTTCTTCTCAGAGAGTACTTTATGTCAGCGCAGAAGAATCGATTCGCCAAACTAAACTGCGAGCCACCAGGCTTGGGGAGATCCCTAAGAATTTATATATAGTCAGCGAAACCAACGTGGAGTTAATTGCCGAGTATATCAAGAAGTATTCTCCAGCAATAGTAGTGATTGATTCTATTCAGGTGATGTCTAGCCCAAACTTAACCTCTGCCCCCGGTAGCGTCAGTCAGGTCAGGGAATGTGCCGCCTATCTTACCGCAGTTGCCAAATCAAGTAACATTCCTATATTTTTAATTGGACACATAACTAAAGAAGGTTTTCTTGCCGGCCCGCGTGTTTTGGAACATATGGTTGATACCGTGCTTTATTTTGAAGGCCAAAGGCACACTTCTTTTAGAATTTTAAGGGCAGTAAAAAATAGATTCGGCTCAACCAATGAAATTGGTGTGTTTCAAATGACCGCAGAAGGATTGGTAGAGGTTAATAATCCTTCGCAGTTGCTTCTGTCTGAGCGGTCGAAAAAAGCCTGTGGTTCTGTAGTGGTGCCTTGTATTGAAGGAACCCGCCCGCTTTTAGTAGAAGTTCAGGCCCTGGTCAGCCGTTCAAACCTGGCCATGCCCCGACGGTGGTGTTCGGGAGTAGACTACAACCGGATTGCCCTTTTAATCGCGGTCTTGGAAAAGCGCGTAGGCCTAAACTTGGGCAGCCAGGACATTTTTATCAATGTAGTCGGAGGGGTCAAGATTCAAGAGCCGGCAATAGACTTAGCTGTTGCTTTGGCTTGTGCTTCGAGCTTTAAAGACGTACCGGTTGATGAAGAAAGTGTTGTCCTGGGCGAGGTGGGATTAAGTGCCGAGGTACGCGCGGTAACGCAGCCTGAAAGTCGGATATTAGAGGCCCAGAGACTCGGGTTTAAACATTGCATTATTGCCAAAAATAATCTTAAAGACTTAAAGACTAAGTTTGAGATTGAGCTAATCGGGGTAGAGACGGTAAAAGATGCCCTGGAGGCAGCATTAAAGAGATGAAGGTTAAAAGAATAGGTGTATTAACTAGTGGTGGTGATTGCTCGGGGATGAATGCCTGCATCCGCAGTGTGGTTAGGACTGCCATATTTAAGGGCTTAGAAGTTTATGGTATTTTTAAAGGCTATCAGGGTTTGGTTGACAACGAGATTAAATTACTCAACCGTCGTTCTGTTTCCAATATCTTGAGCCACGGAGGCACCATTCTCAAGACCGCGCGCTGTCCTGAATTTAAGACTAAAACCGGTCAGAAAAAAGCCGTGGCGGCAATGAAAGAGAATGGCCTGGATGGTTTAATTGTAATTGGCGGAGACGGTTCTTTTCGTGGCGCGCATATCCTTTGGCAGAGGTGGAGAATCCCTGTTATCGGAGTACCGGCTACGATCGACAATGATATTAACGGTACAGATTTTACTGTCGGTGATGATACAGCGGTGGATACTGCCCTTTTTGCGGTAGACAAGATAAGGGATACCGCCACTTCTTTAGAGAGAATATTCGTTGTTGAGGTAATGGGCAGAAATTCAGGTTATATTGCACTGCAGGTTGCTCTTGCTGGAGGGGCAGAAGACGTTATTATTCCTGAAAGGCAGTATAAGATAGATAGAATGTGTGCCGATATTCGTAGAGGACACAAAAAGGGTAAGCTTAGTTGGATAATTATCGTGGCCGAGGGGGCAGCGTCAGCTGCTGAGATAGCCAAAAAGATTAATAAGAAAACCGGTTTTGAGACCAGGGTTACTGTTTTAGGACACGTTCAAAGGGGTGGCTCTCCTTCGGCAGATGACCGTGTCTTAGCTACGCAATTGGGAGCAAAAGCAGTGGAACTTTTATCTGACGGCCAGACGGATAAAATGGCGGGGATAGTTAATAATCGCGTCAAGGCTGTGCCGTTAAGTTACGCAATAAAGAACAAGAAAGTCAATACCGGTATTTTTTACCGGCTAATCCGCATCTTAGCGCGTTAGAAGGGAGTCTCGAGATTGCTTTACAAAGATACAAAAGACTTAGTGGAGAAGACAAAAAGTGCGCTGCGCATTTCTGGCGATAGCGTAAAAGTAGAAGATGAGGCTAAACTTAAAACAAAGATTATTGATCAGTTAGTCTATAATCTCTGCCTTAATGAAGATCAGGCGCTAAAGTCAAGTTGTGCTTGGGTTATCTGGGAGGCCTCAGCCGATTTAGGCATTTATTCTTCATCTATTCAAGGGCTTTACGAAGCTAAGGGCCAAGGAAAATACAGCAAGGTTACGGTTCCGGCTGTCAATATTAGAGGATTAACTTATGACGTGGCCCGGGCCTTGTTCAAGACGGCAATACAGGCTAAATCTCTAACTTTGATTTTTGAGATTGCTAAATCGGAAATAGAATACACCTTCCAGAGGCCAAAAGAGTATATGGCAACTTGTTTAGCAGCGGCAGTTAAGGAAGGTTTTAGAGGCCCGCTATTTGTGCAGGGAGACCATTTTCAGCTTAAGGCTAAGAATTTCTTCCTTAAAAATGCCGAAGAAGAGGTGACTAGTGTCAAAGAACTGATTCAGGAGGCAATAGAGGGCGGATTTTACAATATTGATATTGATAGTTCCACGCTTGTGGATTTACGCAAAGAAACTTTAGATGAACAACAATTGAATAATTATGATGTTTGTGCAAAATTAACTGCTTTTATCAGAAAGATCCAGCCTGAAGGGGTAATGGTATCCGTAGGCGGTGAGATTGGCGAGGTAGGTAAGAAAAATACCACACCTGAGGAATTCCATGCCTTTATGAAAGGCTACAAAAAACAGCTGGATACATATGGAAAAGACTTAACAGGAATTAGTAAGATTAGCATTCAGACTGGCACCGCCCATGGCGGGGTAGTCTTACCCGATGGAAGCATTGCCAAGGTAAGTTTGGATTTTGATGCTCTGGGTAAGGTTTCTCAGATTGCCCGTCAGGATTACGGGATAAGTGGAGCTGTGCAACACGGGGCTTCCACACTTCCCGATGATGCCTTCCATCATTTTCCGGAGACAGAGACCGCTGAGGTGCATCTGGCCACAGGATTTCAGAATAGTATTTATGAGAGCAAGCATTTCCCGGCCGATTTAAGAGAGAAAATTTATACTTGGCTTAAAGAGAATTGCGCCGCCGACAGAAAAGAAGGAATGACGGACGATCAGTTTATCTACAAGACACGCAAGAAGGGTTTTGGTCAGTTTAAGAAGGAGCTTATGGATTTACCGCAAGATGCGCGTGATGCTATCAGCGGGGAATTAGAAGAGAAGTTCAAGTTTCTGTTTCAAAAATTAAATGCAGGCAATACAGCTGCCTTAGTCAATAAGTATGTCCACCCGACCCGCATCAAAAAACCCATTCCCGATCCCCTAGCCCAATCTTTATAATTCCTAATGTTGAGTGTTGAAGCTTAGCCTCAACAGACTAATTTGGCATTTTTGGCAAAAGAGCCCTATTTTGAGGTGCGGCGCATCAACATTATCGCCACAGAGGTAAACAGGATATTGGCAAACCAGGCAGATAAAAGAGGCGGCAGCGTGCCATACTCACCCAGTGTGCGGCTTAAATTAGTTATGCTAAAATAAAAAAAGACAATCAGTATACATAAGCCAAGACTGGCTATCTTTCCTGTACCTTGGGTGGAGAGGGCAAAGGGAATACCTAAGAAGATAATTACCAGGCTGATAAAAGGAAAAGAGATCTTATAGTGTAATTCTACCAATAGCTTCTGCACAATTTTAGCTGTGCTTCCGGAGAGCCGTTTAATATAATCTTTTAGTTGCTTAAGGTCCATAAATTCAGCTGAAGACTCCCGTCTTAAGAAGTCCTTAGGCGTCTCTTCTATATCCAGCAGCATCTTTTTGGCAAAATAAGGCTCATCTATTACTTGCCCCAGGTTATTAAAATTGTAAACGACGCAGTCATAAAATTCCCACCGGTTGTTTTTCCATACTGCCTCTTTGGCTTGAATCTTTGCGGTAACACGTTCATCCTCGTCCTGCTCTAAAATTGTTATTTCTTTAAGGCGGTTATCTTGAGGGTAGAACTGATAGACATGGATCAGACGATTGTGTGCTGCATAAAGGGCGACATTTGTTATTATGCGCTTCTCAGACACTTTCTTATCCGTGCTTAAATATTCTTCTTTAATAGTGGTAGAGATAAGATTAGCACGGGGGACGAGTTCAACATTAATTAGCAGTGTAGCAATGCTAATAATTAATCCCAGGAAAAAGAAGGGAAGAGCTAACCTCCAGATATTCATACCGCTGGCTTTTAACGCTAAGACTTCATTGTATTTGCTCAAGTCTCCCAATACATAAAGGGTAGATAAAAGTGCAGCTACTGGGGCTGTATGCACGAAGATGATAGGCAGGAATGTTAAGTAATACTTGAGCATTATTCGCCAGTCCACGTGTTGTTTGAGAATGTCTTCCATCCGGCTGCAGAGGTCGATAATAATAAACAGAGAAATGAATATAGTCAGGCAGGCAATAAAGGGTAGGACGAACTCTCTGGCTACATAGCGGTCGATTATTTTCATCCTTCGGCTTCCTTTATCTTTTCATTGTTTGCAGAATCAAAATCAGGCCGATACAGGTTAAAACAATGTTGGAAAGCCATACACCCAGGCCCGGATAAATGAAACCTCTGATAGAAAGCACCTCACCAGCGAGAAAGAGGATGTAATAGACAACAAATACTCCGATGCTTAAGCCAATGCCTACAAATCTTTCCCGCCTTCTTGTCCAGATGGCTAAAGGCAGGCCCATCAGCACAAAGGTGAGGCTGGAAAAGGCAAAAGAAAGCTTCTTGTTTATCTCGGTAATAACGGGGCTGGTATCTTCTATTTTATCTTTTGTTAATTGCCGTATCTGCTGACGTAGTTCCCGGATACTCATATCCTTTAGTTTTTTCTGAAGATTTTGTTCTCCGCTTGAGACATTCAAAGTCAGATAATAGGTCTTGAAGTTGAGCTTATAAAAACTATTGGGGTCTTTAGAGTTTGGCTCGTCGCTTGAGCCGTTAATTAATTTAAGTTTTACGATATCTTTCTTCGGCAGCGGCAGAAATTCGCCCTGATTAGCAATAATTGTGCGCGTGGGTTTTCCTTCCTGAGGTTGATAAATCCTGATGTTAGAAAGTTTTTTCCCCTGAATTCCGTAAATAAAGATAATGTAATCTTGGAAAGTCCTGATGAATGTGCCTTCCTCTAAAAAGGCAGCAGGACTTTTAAAGCCAATCTTCTTAATAATCTTTCTGATGGCAAAGTCAGCATTGGGCTTAATTCTGTCATTAAGCGGAATGGAAGCCAAACTAATAATCAGCCCCACTATAATTATGGGAAAGCATAACTTATACAGGTTGATGCCGCTGGCCTGAATAGCTACGATTTCATTATCAGCAGAAAGCCGTCCGATCACCAACAATGTGGCCATAAGTATAGACAGCGGTATAGCCCAGGAAAGCAGATTGGGCAGCTGAAGTAAAATAAGCTTAACTATTCGGGTTAAGCTTACGCCTTTGCCAATTATCAGACTGAAAATATTGGATTTACCTACGAACATCGTGACCATGAGCATTACAAAAATGAGGACAGACAAAGATAGAATAAATGGCAAAAACAACTCTTTTAACAAATATTTCCTAAGTATCTTCACCCTGTTTTTCCTTTAAGTTTGGTTGAAGCTAAGCCTCAACCAGATCTATTAACTCCGAGCCAAAGAAAGCACATCTACCCTGTTTGCTCCTGCTCTAACTAGCACTTTGGCGCACTCATTTACCGTGGCGCCGGTCGTAAAGACATCGTCCACTAATAAAATATTTTTATTATTCACCAGCCGGGCATTCTTAACCTTGAAGGCGTCTTGCACGTTCTTTAGCCTTTGGGCCTGAGAAAGGTTAACCTGGGCCGGCCCGGATTTGATTCTCATCAGCTGTTTATCCAAAACCGGCTTTGTAAAGGCGCAACTTAGAGCTTTTGCTAAAAGATTTGCCTGGTTAAACTGTCTCTGGCGCTGTTTTACCCTGTGCAAGGGTACAGGCAAGATTAAATCTACCTTCTTCATATCTAAAGAGCTGCGTGCAAAAGCAACCATCAATTTACTTAAGGGTTTAAGCAGTGATAGTTTATTTCTATATTTAAACAGATGGATACATTCTTTAATCACACCATCATATATACAGGCAGAGCGGGCAGATTTGAAGAAATATGATGATATCCGGCAATCCTTGCAGGCAAAGCTTAGATTTTGGCTTTTTGCCGGCAGCTGCCTCCCGCAAGCTTGGCAAAAGGGTGGTTGATTAAACTCTATTTTTTTCCAGCACGCCGTACATAACGGTTTGTCGCTTAAAGGGCTTAAAGGCACCCCGCATATTAAGCAGGATAAAGGATAGATTAAGTTGAGGAAATTCCTAAACACAGTGCTTATCAATATACCATTATCTCAAGCCCCTGTCAAGTAAACGGGCATGTTGGAACGGGGCTTGCAAAGAAAGAGGGATTGTGATAGGATAATAGGGCAAAAATGACGAAAAATTTACGCTTACAAGTTGCCCTGGCACAATTAGGATTTGCTTCAAGAAGAGGCGCAGCAGAAATTATTAAAGCAGGCAGGGTAAAAGTCGATGGCCAGATAGCCTTTAAGCCCGGCCAACGGGTCAATATAGAAAATAGTACTATAACTGTTGATGGAAGAAGCAGTTACATACAGAAAAAGGTTTATCTTATCCTGAATAAGCCAAAAGGGGTAGTGACCACTGTTAAGGATAAATATGCCGGGCAGACGATAGTTGATTTAATCAAGCAAAAACAAGCACGGATTTATCCGGTTGGCCGGCTAGATAAAGATACTACAGGGCTTTTGTTTTTAACCAATGATGGGGAGTTGACCTATCGCTTAACCCACCCTAAATTTGGCATTAAGAAGCTATATCAAATTTGTGTTGAAGGAATTACCCCAGGAAACGTATTAAAAAGATTAGAAGCGGGGATTATCCTTGAGGCAAAGAAAACCTATCCCTGCAAGATCAGGGTTATCTCAAAAGCAAAAGATACTACCATGCTGGAAATAGAGCTTACTGAAGGACGCAAGCGCCAGATAAAAGAGATGTTTGCTGCGGTTGGCTACCCGGTATTAAGCATAAAAAGAGTGGCTTTTGGGCCTTTGAAATTGGCCGGTCTTAAAAGCGGCCTTTCTCGCGCACTCAAAGAACAGGAGATCAGGGAGTTGAAAAAAGTAGCGGGGGTAATTTAATTGAATTTAATCTGGCAAATTTTAATATTGGCTATTTTACTGATCCTCTCAGGGCTTTTTTCGGCCTCAGAGACCGCGCTTTTTTCTTTATCTAAGATACAGCTGCGCAGGTTAAAGGAAAAACATCCTAAAGAAAGTGTTTTTATTGCACAGTTATTAAATTCTCCTCGGCGTACACTAAACACTATTCTTACAGGCAATATGCT
>JAMXCY010000088.1 GCA_024543015.1 Candidatus Omnitrophota bacterium
TTGTGCGGCGCTCTAGATAAAAGGGCAGGCCTTTTAAGAAGCAGCGATAGTTAACAACTTTATCTTGTGGTTTCAAGTCTTGCTTTATCTTTAAGGCCAAGGCCTTTATTGATTTGCTGGTATTGGCTTCTATTTTAGGCATTAAATCTACTGCCGTGAGAAAGAAAAACAGGGAGCCTAAGGTTATAGTCCAGAAAAGCCGGGTTACTTTTTTGGCTTTAAAGGCAGGTAAGCTTACTGCTATGGCAGCCACGAATATTATCGCCATGGCAATTATGTTGGGGCGAGCCGCTTCAACTCCCAGCCTGTAATCAAACCCCAGGAATAAAAAGGTAATCAAACCTAGCGAGAGTATCCCCAACACTGACAAGAATAGATAGTAGGATAGAGCAAAGACTTTATTCATCAACATCTTAGGCTTATCCATGGCCTGATCCCAGAAACGAGCCGTGATTATGGCCAGAGGCACAAGAAGCGGCAGGATATAAGGCACTAATTTTTTACCAATAGAAGAGAAGAAAATAAACGGCAGGATAAACCAGAGGAAGAGAAAAAGCACTTTGCTTTTTTCTTTATCGAGTGAAGCCCGCCGAAGTGTGAGGTTTTTCTTTAAAGCGGGGATTAAGAAAAATATCCAGGGAAAGAAAAGCCCGATTAACACCGGAACAAAGAAATACACCGGCTGCTTAAGCTGGCGCACTACCCTGTTTAAGGTCTGCTGAATAACCCAGTCGTTCATCAGCCCTTCATTCAGCAGAATTTCGTAAATGAACCAGGGAAGGGCAAAAAGCGCAAACAAAAGCAAACCCCTACTCCAGGGCATCTCTTTAAAAGAATAGGCTTTTCTTTCAAAGATAAAAAAGACACAGATGGGCAAAAGCACGATTATGAACACAACCGGTCCTTTAGTCATGAAGCTTAAGGCCAGGGCAAGGTAAAAAAGAAGATAGCGCTTGCGCACAAAGAGCAAATAGCATAAAAGGCAGAAGAAGGTAAATATTATGTCGGTGGAAAGTATCCGTGAGATTGCCGGGTAGCCCAGAGAGCTAATCAGGATGATTGCCGCCAGAAATCCCGAACGGTTGCCGAAGAGCGTCTGGCCTAAGAAGAAGGTAAGTATAATACCACCCAGGCCAAGAGTAACTAAGGGCAGATGTCCGGCAAATTCATTAAGGCCAAAAACCTTAAAGGAGGCACCAATCAGCCAGTAAGTTATCGGCGGCTTGTCGAAATGTTTGATATAATTTAACCTGGGAGTAAGCCAATCTCCGGACTCGACCATTTCTCTGGATATCTCAGCGTATCTGCCTTCATCCGGTTCCCAGAAGCTTTTTTTGCCCAGGTTAAAAAAAAGCACAACTAGAGAAAAAAAGACCAAGGCAGATATCATCATACCTTGGCGTTGGAAAAATTCTTTTCGGATTTTTCTTAACATACTAAATGGCGGTCTTGCCTTGTCTGTAAATTAAAGTTAGATTGCGCAGATATACAAATGAGCCCACGCTT
This sequence comes from Candidatus Omnitrophota bacterium, assembly GCA_024543015.1. Taxonomy (GTDB): domain Bacteria; phylum Omnitrophota; class Gorgyraeia; order JAFGHF01; family JAFGHF01; genus JAMXCY01. Next base: position 1,507 of record JAMXCY010000088.1, read on the forward strand.
TGCCCGAGGACAATAACTATATCTTTTCTATATATGGCATAAATCAAAAGCAATAGACATCCGGCGATACTGAAATACCAGAAGGATACGGGAATAATGCTTTGTTTTTTCTTTTCCGAAGCTATCCACTGCACAAAGAAGCGCATAAAGAAAAGAAATTGGGCGAAAAAACCTAAAATAGTCCAAGAATTTATTTGATAATCTGAAAAGATATTGGCGAAATTCATTTGATCACCTCCGCTTTATAATCCAAATTACGTTTTTTCATCCAGGCAACAAATAATAAATCCAAGAATGATTTAAACAGGCGGTTGCGAATATTGTATTTTGAACGGCCAAATTTTCTGGGGAAATGCCTTACTTCTACTTCGCAGACCTTAGCGCCTTGCATTTTTAACAGAGTAGGTAAAAATCTATGCATCCCCTTATACATCTTCAGCTTGACCAGAAAATCCCTCTTAAAGGCCTTGAGGGAACAACCTGTGTCTTTTATGTTTTCGCCGCTAAGCTTGTTTCTTACGGCATTGGCAATCTTTGTAGAGATGAGCTTAAGCTGTGGATCCTGGCGCTTCTTGCGCCAGCCACAGACCACATCGTACTCGTTTAATTTTTCTAAAAGCTTAGGGATATCGCCAGGGTCGTATTGCAAGTCCGCATCCAGGGTTACTACAATTTCGCCTTTAGCCAGCTTAAAACCAGCGTCAAAGGCTGCGCTCTGGCCGCTGTTTTTTTGGAACTTGATAATGCGCAAGGAGGTAGTCTTATTGGCCAATTCTTGCAGTACGTTAAGGCTTTTGTCTGTGCTGGCATCGTCAACAAAGATGACTTCGTAGCTTTTTCTTAAGCCATCCAGGCTCAAGACCAGGCCTTCAAGCAGGATGGGCAGGTTCTCTTGTTCATTATATACAGGTATGACCACAGAAATTTGCGGTTTTTGCAACTTAAGCTCCTTATTTTGAACCCTTATCATAACATAACAGCAGCCCCGGAGTCAATTTAAATAAAGGTTGTAATCCTATTTAGTTTATGCTATACTGAAAAGCCATCATCATCAGCCTTATATTCAAGGTTAATGTTCATCAAGCTAACAATTAGTGGAGGAGTAAATGAGTTTAATTAAAGACGCAAAAGACAAGCTGATTCATGACTACAAGGCGCACGAAAGAGATACAGGTTCGGCTTCTGTGCAAATTGTCCTGCTTACAGAGAGAATCAACAGTCTCACCGGACATTTTAAAGTCCACAAGAAAGACCACCATTCCAGGCAGGGGCTTTTGCGTTTAGTAAATCAACGCCGCAAGCTCCTGGAATATCTAAAAAAGAGCAATAAAGAACAATATGAAACATTGCTTAAAAATCTCAAATTAAGGAAATAATCATATGCCAGAACAAGTAGAGCTGAAAGTAGGCCAAGAGAATATCATTATCCAAACAGGCGAAGTGGCCAGGCAGGCCGATGGGGCAGTTACTGTCCAATACGGAGGCACCGTAGTTTTAGTCACGGCAGTAATCTCCGATAAGCCCAGAGAGGGGGCCAGCTTTTTCCCTCTATTTGTAGAATACCAGGAGAAGACTTACGCTGCCGGCAAAATTCCGGGAGGATTCTTCAAGCGCGAAGGGCGTCCTTCGGAAAAAGAGATATTAACCGCCAGACTGATTGACCGGCCTATCCGGCCGTTATTCGCTAAAGGGCTGTTTAATGAAGTGCAAGTTATGGCTATTGTTCTTTCCAGCGATGGGGAAAATGATCCGGATGTTTTGGCCATGGTCGGTGCTTCAAGTGCCTTGATGCTGGCCAATATTCCTTTTGGCAAGAATTGCCCATTTAGCGGGCCGATCGGAGCGCTGAGGGTGGGCAAGGTCGGTGAAGAATTCGTGATCAACCCAACTTATGCCCAGTTAGATGAGAGTAGCTTAGACTTAGTAATTGCTGCCACTGAAGAAGGCGTGGTGATGTTGGAAGCCGGAGCCAAGGAGGTTTCCGAGGAAACTGTTGTTGAGGCCATAAAATTTGCCCAGAAAAAACTCGCAGATATTCTTAATCTGCAACGCCAGCTTCAAAAAAAGGCCAGTTCCCAGAATAAACGCAGCCCCAGAGAGTTGGAGCTGAAAACAAACGACCCCGAGCTTGTAAATAAAGTAAAAGATATTTCACTTAATCAGATAGAGCAGATTTTTCAAGTCAGCAACACAGACAAAAGGGTAGAAAAAACAAATTTATTAACCAAACAATTGGTAGAGAAGTTAGTCAGTGAAGAATCTACTTATACCGAGCAGGATATTGAAACAGTTTTGAATGAAATAATGGAACAACAGTTACGCAAATTAGTTATTGAAAAAAAGCTGCGCATCGGCGAACGCAAATATGACGAAATTCGTTCCATCGATTGTAAGGTTGGTACTTTGCCCAGAACGCATGGTTCGGGGTTATTTACGCGGGGAGAGACGCAGAGCCTTTCAATAACTACCCTGGGCAGCCGTTCCGACGAGCAGATGGTGGAGGCCCTGGAGGAGACGACGTTTAAAAATTTTATGCTGCATTATAGCTTTCCACCCTTTAGCGTGGGTGAGATTCGCCCAATCAGAGGTCCGGGAAGACGTGAGATTGGTCATGGTGCTCTGGCTGAGCGGGCTTTAAGCGCAGTTATGCCTGCCAAGGATGATTTTCCTTATACGGTGCGCGTAGTTTCGGAAATCTTAGAATCTAACGGGTCTTCCAGTATGGCTACGGTCTGTGCCGGAACCCTGGCTTTAATGGATGCCGGTGTGCCGATTAAGGCGCCGGTAGCCGGGATTGCTATGGGCTTGGTCAAAGAGGGCAAACAAGCGGCCATTTTGACGGATATCTTGGGGCTGGAGGACCATTTTGGCGATGCTGATTTCAAGGTTACCGGGACAAGAGCAGGGATAACCGCTATTCAGGTGGATATTAAGATAACCGGAATCAGCTTAGAGCTTATTGGCCAGATCTTAAGCCAGGCCCAAAAAGCCCGTAATCTTATTTTAGATAAGATGCTTGAGGTAATTGATAAACCCAGAAGCACTATTTCCAAATATGCCCCTAATATTCATGTGCTCAGGATAGATACCACTAAAATTGGCGAGGTGATTGGCCCGGGCGGCAAGACTATCCGTAAGATCATTCAGCAGACAGGAGCCACTATTGATATTGACGATGACGGCCGGGTAGTAATTTGCTCGCAAGAGCGCGAGAGTCTGCAAAAGGCAATTGATTATGTCCAGGGCCTGATCGAAGAGCCGGAGGTGGGAAAAATTTACCCCGGAACTATAAAGAAGACAACCAATTTTGGCGCTTTTTGCGAGTTTATGCCCAATAAAGAAGGCCTGATTCATG
>JAMXCY010000089.1 GCA_024543015.1 Candidatus Omnitrophota bacterium
TCTCGCAACAGGTAGGCGCTGGCCAGATTGATTGGGATAAATTGGCCCGCACCACTGAAATCGCTGTGCGTTTCTTGGATAATGTTATTGATATGAATAGGTATCCTTTGCCCAAGATAGAGGAAACTACCAAGGGCAACAGAAAGATTGGACTTGGAGTGATGGGTTTTGCTGATATGCTAATCAAGCTCGGTATCCCTTATAATTCACAAGAGGCAACTTCAATTGCGCGCAAAGTGATGAGTTTTATTTTGGAAAAGGCCATGGCCGCATCTTGTAAATTGGCCGAAGAAAGAGGAGTCTTTCCTAATTTTGAGAAAAGTATCTACAATATCGAGGGGGCCCCGCGGTTAAAAAATGCCACTTTGACTACCATTGCCCCTACCGGAACGTTGAGTATCATTGCTAATTGTTCAAGCGGAATTGAGCCTGTATTTGCTATTTGTTATTTGCGTAAAGTTTTAGACGGCGGAGGTTTGCCTGAGGTCCATCCGATTTTTGAAGAGGTGGCTAACAAGCGAGGTTTTTATAGTGTAGAATTAATGAAATTAATTTCCCAGGGTAAGTCCATTCAGGACTTAACAGAAGTTCCGGAAGATGTGCGCAGAGTTTTCGTTACTTCCCACGATATTTCTCCCGAATGGCATATCCGTATGCAGGGGGCATTTCAGGAATTTACGCATAATGCGGTAAGCAAAACTGTTAATTTTCCTCAAACTGCCAGCATGGAAGATGTAGAGAAGGTTTACAAAATGGCCTTTGATTTGGGATGTAAAGGAGTTACTATTTACCGTGACCGGAGTCGTCAGGACCAGGTACTTAACTTGGGAAAAGAGGCAAAGCCCGAAAAAACAGAAGTAGCTGTTTCTATCTCTCCTCGTCCGCGGCCGCAGGTAGTTACGGGAACCACCACAAAGATTACTACCGGATGCGGAAATCTTTATATTACTATTAATGAGGATGGGGAAAAAGAGCCTTTTGAAGTCTTTATGCAGATGGGTAAAGCCGGAGGGTGCGCGGCTTCACAGCTTGAGGCAATCGGCAGATTAGTTTCTTTGGCTCTGCGCTCAGGCGTAGATTTAAAGTCTATGATTGACCAGTTGCGTGGGATTCGTTGTCCATCGCCTTCTTGGAGTAAAGAAGGACGAATCTTCTCCTGCGCAGATGCCATTGCTCGCGTAATTGAAAATCGCTTAGTCAAGAGGAAAGAGCGAGCAGAGACAAACCCCAAAACCCAGCCAGAAATACAGCAGGTGCTAAGGCAAGAAGCAGATAATTCCGGCAGGTACGGTGCGCAACAGGTGAAAATAACAAGCATTGTCGGTGTTTGTCCCGATTGCGGCACTGCTCTTCACCATATAGAAGGTTGCATAGTTTGTGCTGCCTGCGGTTATTCCCGCTGTTAAGATGTCGATCAAACCCGATCAATGGATTATGCAAATGGCGCAAGAGAAAGAAATGATTGCGCCGTTTCTCAAAGAGCAAATCAAAAAGAGCAACATCTCTTTTGGTCTGTCCAGTTTTGGCTATGATATCCGTTTAGCCGACGAATTTAAGTTATTTAACCCGCCAGAAAATTTAATTGTTGACCCCAAAAATGTACAAGAGGCCATTTTTCGCCCGATAAAAGCAGATCTTTGTACAATTTCCGCCAATTCTTTTGTCCTGGCTAAATCCTTGGAATATTTTAAAATGCCCGATAATGTCTTAGGGATTGTCCTGGGTAAAAGCACTTATGCCCGTTGTGGTATTATTGTGAATGTTACTCCGCTTGAACCCGGCTGGGAAGGATTTCTAACTATATCTATCAGCAACGCAACGCCCCGCCCGGTTAAGATTTATGCCCACGAAGGCATTGCTCAGGTCTTATTCTTTGAATCAGACCAAGCTTGCCGCGTTTCTTATCGGGAAAAGAAAGGAAAGTATCAGGGGCAGAAGGATATCACTATATCAAAGCTATGAAGAAGATATTGTATGTTGTCTTAGATGGCCTGGGAGACAGGCCGCATCCTGATTTAAACAACAAAACTCCCCTCGCAGCAGCAGCTACCCCTTATTTAGATAAGTTAGCCAAAGACGGGCAAACCGGGCTGATGTACACTGTAGCTAAAGATATTGCTCCCGAATCAGATATTGCCGTAATTAGTATTTTAGGCTATGATGCCCATAAGTATTATACCGGACGGGGCCCTTTAGAATCCTATGCCGAAGGTTTAGAGGTTAAAGACGGAGATCTGGCCTATCGGGTTAATTTTGCCACCTTAGGTGAAGGTAAGCAGATCATCGACCGTCGCGTTGACCGTAACCTTACTACTGAAGAAGCAGCTGAATTATCCAAAGAGATAAACGCCAAAGTAAAACTAACCAGCGTAAAGTCAGATTTTCAGTTTAAAAATACAATCGGCCACAGGGGTATTTTAGTTATCCATCCCCATCAAGGCAAATTTTCTGCTGAAGTCACCAACACAGATCCGGCTTACGATAAAGTTGGCCATTTTGGAGTAGCAAAAGAGAAGTTTGAAAAAGTCCTGCAGGAATGTAAGCCTGTAGCAGGAAAAGAAAACTTACCCGCAGCAATTAATGCTGCAAAAGTTACCAATGAATTTGTAGAAAAAAGCCATCAGATTTTAGAAGTATCAGCTATCAATCAGAAAAGAGGGGCTCAAGGTAAGTTAAAAGGAAATTTAATCCTCACTCGTGATGCCGGAGATAGGTTGCCTAAATTTCCCAGCATCCAAGAACGCTTTGGTATCAATATTGGTTGTTTTGTAGAAATGCCTGTTGAGCGGGGAATAGCGCTTTTAACAGGAATGCAAGTAATCGAGATACCCCTGCCTTCGGGAAATTTAGAAAAAGATTATAAGTTACGCGCAAAAAAAGTGTTGGAGGCTTTAAATCAATTTGATGGCTTATATATTCACATTAAAGGGCCGGATGAACCGGCTCATGACGGCAAGGCCCAAGAAAAAAAGCAAGCAATTGCGGCCATTGATAAATTTTTCTTTGCCAACCTAATCCCGCATTTAGATATGGAGGCTTGTTTAGTCTGTGTTACTGCGGATCACTCTACTCCTTGTATACTGAAAGCACATTCTGCTGATCCGGTACCGGTTTTAATTGCTGGTGGATCAGTAGATTCAGATGGAGTAGAAAATTTTTCTGAAAAAAGCTGTGTCAAAGGTTCGTTAAAAATATTATCCGGACCGCAGTTAATGCCGCTTTTGATAGAATTATCAAAAAAATAAATAAACTTTAGGAATTAATGCAGATGAAGATTGCTATATGTGGACTTTCCTTTTGTGGGAAGTCCGCAGTTTTTAAGGCGATAGTAGGCAAGGAAACTCAAGCCAGGACCTCTGCTTCGGGCAAGATCCACTTAAATATCGGCACTTTAGAGCTGAAGGACCAGCGCCTGGGGAAACTGGCCGAAATTCTTAATCTAGAGAAGGTTACTTATCCCAAGATAAGCTTGGTAGATTTAGCCCGCGCGGGCGAGAAGGCCTCTAAGGGGATAGAGACCGCCCAGCTAAAGGAATTTGATGCCTTGGTTTTAGTTATCGGGGTCTTTGTCAGCGGAGATCCCCTTGAGGATTTGAAAAATATCGAGTCAGAGTTTATCTTAGCCGATCTGCAAGTTGCCCAAAGCAGGATTGAGAAAATAAATAAGGAAAGAAAGGCTCGGCCTAAGGGTGAAGAAGACCCCGAGGCCTTATTGCTCAAGCGTTGTCAGGCGGCTTTAGAAGAAGGAAAGCTGATCAAAGAATTAAAACTTACTCCGGAAGAACTGAAAATGTTAGCTGGTTTTCAATTTTTAACCCTAAAACCCCTAATAATCATAGCCGATGTGTCTGAGGAACAGCTTAATAAAGGCGAAAATGGCGGATTGGAGCAAGCAGCAAAGGGGAAAAGCCTACCGTTCCTCGCTCTTTGTGCTAAATTAGAGACTGAAATTGAAGAGCTTCCTGAAGAGGAGAGGTCCGATTTTATGAAAGAGATGGGTTTGAATGCTTTGAGTAAAGATAAATTTATTCAAATTTGCTTTCAGGCTCAGAACTTTATCTCCTTTTTTACTGTTGTAGGCAAACAGGCGCGGGCCTGGCCTATTGTTAAAGGAAAAACAGCCCTGGAAGCTGCCGGAAGCGTGCATTCGGACATGGCCAGGGGCTTTATTCGCGCCGAAGTGATTAATTATCAAGATTTTATTCAATCGGGTAGTTTTGCTAAGGCCAAGGAGAAAGGCCTGTTACGTTTAGAAAGTAAGGAATACCTCGTCCAAGACGGAGATATCATCAATTTCAAATTCAACGTATAAGTAGGCTTGTTTGGTGTTTTTGCTCAGCTTATTCCGGAATAAACACTCAGCAAGCTTTATTTTTTTATTGCGTTTGAGCAGGAAAGATGGTAAAATTAATAAATTATCGGAGCTTTTAGGCAAAAGCATAAAATTTATCCTTTTGCCGGCTTTGATTATGCCGGCCACTACAATAGCAGCGCTTGTTTATCAAATAATCGGTTTTGTTAAGACACAGGATTAAACAAGGATATGTCTAATATTATTGTGCAAAAATACGGGGGCAGCTCGGTAGCGGACCCCAAGAAGATTTCCAAAGTAGCCAAGCGTATAGTCAATTACCGGCGCAGGGGTTACGACCTGGTAATTGTGGTTTCTGCTTTAGGCGATACTACTGATGATTTACTAAAATTAGCTTACAAGATTAACCGTTTTCCTTCAGAAAGAGAATTAGATATGCTGATCTCAACGGGTGAGCAGATTTCTGTCTCTCTTTTAGCTATGGCTATCCATAAGTTGGGATATGAGGCGATATCTTTTACCGGGGCCC
>JAMXCY010000090.1 GCA_024543015.1 Candidatus Omnitrophota bacterium
ATATGGCATTACCGACATCAGATTATTTTTTGAAAACGATGTAAGATTTTTACGACAATTTTAAAAGGAGTCATCAATGCGCATTTCATTCAATTGGCTGAAAAATTATGTAGATATCCGTACATCAGCTGCGGTCCTTGCCGAAAAATTAACCATGGCGGGCCTGGAGGTTACCTCTTCAACTCCCATGGACCACGATGTAATTATGGAGATTGAGGTTACGCCTAACCGTACGGATTGTTTAAGCGTCGTAGGCATTGCGCGGGAGGCGGCCGCAGCTTGCGGTAAAAAATTAAAGGAACCTAAGATTCCTGTTTTTCGCGGCAAATCTCAGCTCAAGATTTCTATTCAGATTCAGGAGAAAAAACTTTGCCAGCGTTATCTGGGCCGCGTAATTAAAAATGTACAGGTAGGGCCTTCGCCTGATTGGTTAGTCCAGCACCTGGAGGCGATGGGTATCCGTACGGTAAACAACATTGTGGATATTACTAATTTTTGCCTTTTGGAATTTGGTCAACCGCTTCACGCCTTTGACTTGGATAAATTAGCCGGCCCGAAAATTCTCATCCGGCGGGCCAAAGAGGGGGAAGAGATAGTTACCATTGACGGAGTAAGAAGAACGCTAGATAAAACTATGTTGGTAATCGCAGATAAGCTTCAGCCTCAAGCTATAGCCGGAGTGATGGGTGCCAAAATCAGTGAGGTTTCTCAGACGACCACAAGCATTTTGCTGGAAAGCGCACATTTTGCACCGCTAAACATTCATAACACTTCCCGCAAACTCGGGCTAGCCACACACTCATCCTATCGCTTTGAAAGAGGCGTAGACTTAAGGGGCGTAGAACCTGCTTCATCTCGAGCCATAGAATTAATCCAAAGGTTAGCTTGCCCAAAGTCCAAAAAATCCAAAAGGGTGCTTATTGGTAAGCCTATTAATAAAGGTCAAAAAAACCCCCAGCAGAACAAGGTTCGCTTACGTTTCGCCAAGGTAAACCAGAGTTTGGGTACAGAGATCTCCGCAGCCAAGACCAAGGAGCTCTTAAGCAAAATCAAGTTTACTTTTGCCCGCAAATCTAAAGAAAGCATTGTGGTAAACATTCCCAGCTTCCGCCAGGATATTAGCCGGGAAGTAGACTTAATTGAAGAAGTGGCCCGCCTTTACGGCTACGATAAAATTCCTCTTAAGGGTCCTCAGTTAACTCCGGAGTTAACTGATACAGATGAATTAAGCCTTTCCAGCGACGAAACCTACGAAATTATTCGCCAGGCGTTGTCATCACTGGGGCTTAATGAAATAATGAGCTACAGCTTGATTAGTCGCCAGGCCTTAAGAAAGTTAGAGTTTCCCGCAGAGAAGGCAATGGCAATCACAAACCCCTTAAGTTACGAACAGGAAATGTTGCGCCCCACCTTGCTTGTGGGGATGCTCAATGCTTTGTTGACCAACATCAACCACAAGAATACGGACTTAAAACTTTTTGAATTAAGCCGCATTTATCTTCGCGCGGGAGAGACCACGGAAGAGTTCACAAATTTGTCTATTGGCATAGCCGGCCAAAAAAGCGGAAGTTGGTTGCAAAAACCGAGTGCATATTCTTTCTTTGATCTTAAGGGAATAGTCCAGGCGCTTTTGGATAAGCTGGGCGTGGCAGGGTTTCGTTTTGCCGAGGGAGATTCACCATACTTCATCCCGGGTCGTTGTGCCTGCGTTCTCGTGGAAAAAGAAAATTACGGATCATTCGGAGAGGTAAAAAAAGAGATTCTCGAAAGGTTCGATATCTCCTGGGCCGTTTATGTCGCAGAGTTTAAACTACAAAAGTTGCTCCTGCATATTCGCCAGGAGAGGAAATTCGTAAGTTTAGCCAGATTTCCTTCGATAGAGAGGGACATCTCTTTAGTTGCGCCGCAAGAAATCCTTGCGGAACAGATTATTTCATTAATTAACAAGATTGGCAGGGAACAAATTACGCAGGTTAAGCTTTTTGACCAATATTTTGGAGAGCAGATACCCAAGGGCTTTCGGGGCTTAAGTTTTTCTATAGAATACCGCTCAAATGACAGGACCCTAACGGCGGAAGAGGTAGGAAAGCTGCACCAGCAAATCCGTCAGGCCTTAGGCGAGAAACTCAAAGTACAGGTGAGATAAGCTAATCAACCCACACCTTGTATTTGCGCTCCAGATGTGATATAATTAAAATAGATTCCCTGCCATACGCGTGTTGATTTGGTAAATTTTGAGCCAACACAAATAAATCGGGAACCTAAGTTGCGATGCGGCTTGCAGGCTTCGGGTTGCTAGAGAAGAAGCAAAAAACATCGCGAAGGGTACCCACCTGTAATAACAGGGTTCAAAATTACCAAACTCGCACGGTGTGCGCGGGGATTTTTATTTCCTATGCCTAAAGCCGATTTGTTTGAGAAAAAGTCGCACAAAAGAGAAAACGAATTTACTCCTCTGGCGCTACGAATGCGCCCGCGCAGCTTAGCTGAATTTGCCGGGCAAAGACATATCCTGGGCCCGGACAAACTCCTGACCCGGGCCATCCTCGCAGACCGAATCAGCTCTTTAATCCTTTACGGCCCGCCGGGTGTAGGCAAGACCTGCCTGGCGTTTTGTATCAGCGATATTAGCAAATCCCACTTTGAAAGGATTAATGCCGTAACTTCCAACGTCGAACAATTGCGTAAATTAATTGTAGCTGCCAGCCAGAGGAAAAGGCTAACGCAGCAGAAGACAATTCTTTTTATTGATGAGATCCATCGTTTTAACAAAGCTCAACAGGATGTAGTCCTGCCCGATGTGGAAGAAGCAAACGTAGTGTTGATTGGAGCAACGGTACACAACCCGTTTTTCTCCATAGTGGCTCCGCTTATTTCCCGCTCGATTGTTTTTTCCTTAAACCCCTTAAGCGAGGAGGAGATCCTCAGCATTTTAAAAAGGGCCCTGAAAGATAAACAGCGGGGCTTGGGGAAATTGCGGATTAAAATAGAAGAGCAAGCCTTAAGGCACCTGGCTCGGCTTTCCGACGGGGATGCCCGCCGGGCGCTGAATGCCCTGGAGCTGGGGGCACTAACCACCAGAGTTGAGAAAGACAACGTAATAAACTTTACTTTGCAGGTGGCCGAGGAGTCCATTCAGAAAAAGGCTGTTGTCTACGATAAAGACGAGAGTGGCCATTTCGATACGATTTCTGCTTTTATCAAAAGTATGCGTGGTTCCGACCCCGATGCCACGCTCTACTGGCTGGCAAAGATGATTTACGCCGGGGAGGATCCGCGTTTTATTGCCCGGCGGATTGTTATCTGTGCAGCTGAAGATGTGGGCAACGCCGACCCCCAAGCAACGATCTTAGCCAATGCGGCCTTGCAGATTTCCGAATTCCTCGGCCTTCCTGAGGCGCGTATCCCCTTGGCCCAGGCAGCAGTATATATTGCCTGCGCCCCCAAAAGCAACGCCGCTTATCAGGGAATAGAAAAGGCCTTATCCGACGTGGAAAAGGGCAGGACCCTAGAGGTGCCCAAGCCATTAAGGGTGGGTTCATATCCGGGAGCAGAAAGATTAGGACACGGCCAAGGTTATAAGTACGCCCATAACTACCCAGGGCATTTTGTAAAGCAGGACTACCTGTCGCCGCATAAGAAAAAATATTATATCCCCGCCCCCATCGGGTATGAGAAGAAAATAAAGGAATGGCTGGAGGGCTTAAACCAGAACAAGAAGAATGGAGGTCTGAGGTGAAAAAGAAAACAGTACTTATTTTAGCCGCAACGCTATTAATTTTAGCGCTGGGAATGCAGACGGGTTTTAGCCAGGAGCAGGAGATTGAGCTGGATGCCAGAAAAATTATGCACAAACTAGATGAAGTTTTGGCTAACCAGGCTGAAATCCTGGAGCAATTTGAAGAGATTAGACAAGAGTTGGCCATCATCAGAGTTCGTGCCAGCCGCTAAGGTTGAAGGATTGATTATTTTGGCGCGATATAGTATAATACCTTTACTATGAAAGAAATCATCTTCGGTATAGTTGGTGGATTAGGCTTATTTCTCTTCGGGATGAAGTTGCTCTCCGAAGGTTTCCAGAAACTAGCCGGAACTAAGCTTCGCCAGATTCTGAAATTCCTGACCAATAAGACCGTTGTGGGCATAGCAACAGGGGCCTTGGTGACCGCGATAATTCAGAGCTCTTCCGCCACCACGGTAATGGTAGTAGGCTTTGTCAATGCCGGACTCCTGGCTCTTCGGCAGGCTATTGGAGTAATCATGGGCGCCAATATCGGCACCACCATCACTGCCCAGATCATTGCCTTTAAGATCGACCAATATGCCCTTCCGGCAATTGGCTTAGGATTTGCCCTGTTTATGTTAGCCAAAAAAAAGACCTGGAAATTCTGGGGCCAGGTGCTGTTGGGTTTTGGCCTGCTTTTTTTAGGCCTAATGATTATGAAACAGGGCTTGGGCCCACTGAAAGAGAACCCTTTGACCAGACAGGCATTGATTAATTTTAGTACAAATCCCTTGCTGGGAATCTTGGCAGGAACACTTCTTACAGTAGCAGTACAGTCTTCTAGTGCCTCGACCGGTTTAATTATGGCCATGGCCTTCAATGGTTTGCTAACTTTTCCTTTGTGTATTAGTTTAATTTTGGGCGCCAATATCGGTACGACTATTAC
>JAMXCY010000091.1 GCA_024543015.1 Candidatus Omnitrophota bacterium
GTTTTAGAACCGATTCAAACCGGAGCATCGCTCGAAAGACAAATTGAAGATTTAAAAACTGTTCTGGAAAAGAAAGCAGACCTTCCCGTAATCTTGATAGGCTTCTCTTGGGGAGCGTGGCTCAGTTTTATCTTTGCTGCTAATTATCCCGCATTCGTAAAAAAACTGATACTCATCGGAAGTAGCCCCTATAAAGAAAAATATGCGACAGGAAATCGAGAGACCAGGTTAAACCGTCTAAGTAATGAGGAGAAAACAGAGCTCAAATCTCTCATTGAAGTTTTAAATAATACGACGCCTGAAGATAAAAGCTCGGCGTTTGCGCGGTTCGGGGCCTTATTCTCAAAAGCCGATGCATATGACCCGATAATGTACGAATTCGACGAATCCGAAGCAATTGATTGCCAGGCTGATATCTTTCAAAGCGTGTGGAAAGATGGAGCGGAACTGAGAAGGAACGGGAAGCTTCTGAAAATAGGAAAACATATCAAATGTCCGGTGGTTGCGATCCATGGCGACTACGATCCCCATCCGGCTGAAGGGGTCCAAAGACCCCTGTCTGCCATCCTAAAGAGCTTTCGATTTATCCTGCTCAAGAACTGCGGGCACATGCCCTGGATTGAACGGGAAGCCAGGGAAGAGTTTTTTCGAATCCTCGAAGGGGAATTGCGTTAATGGATACCGGAGCACAGTGAGAAAGCCTAATCACTCGATGCAGCGGACTGCTACGCAGCCGTTGAGCCCGGTCGTTAGCCGGACACCCAAAAGCGCCCCTTCAGATTTTCGGTCAGGGGATACCCAACTCGTTGGTCCCGTCGCCGAGGCGGAGATCTGATCCTCGAGGACCGCTTCCCTTCTTTCCGAACTACCTGGCTCTCATCTCCTGCGGATTTCGCTTCTAATGAAAGAGAATATACCTCCTCTCCAAGTGGAGGCAGTTCTTTTCAGTGCGAAGAGAGTAGTGTTTCACTCGCATAGCATAACGGAGCTGCACCAGTAGTTTTCAGTTTGTGGGTACTTGCTGTTTTCATTTCTATTCCTAAATAGAACGGTTTCTGCGGTAATATATGGCTTAATAGTGGTTTTTACTTTTATATACACGCGATTTTGCGAGGATAATTTCAATATCCACACATTTTTGCATGCATATTGAGACTTCCTACACAGAAAGAGTCGGATATTACCGATATTGTGCAAAAAGGAGGTATAAAATGAAAAGTTTGGTTGAACGCAGGGCAAAAGTAATAGTCCTAGTTCTTATAATCTGTATACTACAATTATTTCTGTCATCATGTGCAACTTTATCTTTAGGAGAGCCAAAATCAAGTTCTGATTGCATTTTGATAATACCAGTAAGAACCACTAAAAATACAAGCGGGAGCTTTTTTGGTCGTTATATAATAGCATTTTCAAATGCCAAAAGTAGAATAGTACTTAACCCTTCTGTTTGTAATAGAATTGTTAAGAACTTAGAGCCTGGCGAAAATCTAATTGAATCTGTTCAATTTTTCTATAAGAGAGGAAGTGATAGGGGAAAAAAACATAATTTGTATAATAAAAAATTTACCTTAAAGCCTGGCTATATCACTGTTCTGCCTTACCTATTTGAAATTGAACTATATAAAGAGGGTGGATTTACTTGGCAAGAATGGGATCTGCGAACATTAAGTTTTAAAGAAAAGGAAGAAATATGGGATGAGCTTAGTAAAGATGAGAATTTTGCCCTTTGGAAAAATGATTTCTTTAAATAATACACCCTACCCTCGGCGCTCACTTAAATTCCACCCTATATGCTTAGTTATCTTCCCCCTTTCATTCGCAAAACCTTAAACGCCTTTATATATCTTATAGATATATTCAAGCCAATAAAAAAGCTGTTTACGTGCGTAAACAGCTACCTTTTCTACTTAGGGAGCTTTTTTTACTCCCTTGACAATTTTTATACCATATATTTTTTCAAATGGCAATAGATTAGAAAAAAAGTTAGGGTTGGAATTATGTGATTAAAAAGGGGGAATTTAAGTGAGCTCTATCGCCTAAATACCCTTATCGGGTACGTTTTCGCAACCATGCCTTTTTTTTAGGCATTGTGCCGGACGTTTTTCTCCTATTTTATACGATTTTTCTCCGTTGGACTTGTGTGAAATTATGAGTTTTACATCATTCACCGATGTTATCGGACCTTAACGCTCTTCCCCAAACATCAGCTCTGTGAATTTACCCCTGCTTCTTGACTATTTGCGCCAAGACGAGTTATAACCTATCAATCACCGGCGGCGGGGTAAAAGCGGTCCGTTAAAGGATAATTTGATTTTCAACAATGATCATATCCAGTTTCCGGTCGTGTTCTGATACCGGGACACTCCTAACCAGCTGTTCGCGGAAACTTAAAGCCACAGCAAAAATATCCCTGCCCCTGCTCTCCCTGACGGCTGCCAGGAAGCGGTCGTAGTAGCCCTTGCCCCTGCCCAAGCGGTTTTTCTGCCTGTCAAAGGCCAGGCCCGGGGCAATAATCAGGATCTTCCCCACAACTCCACTGATCTGCCGCAGATCTATCTCCGGCAGATTACGCCCTGGTTCCTTTATTCCCCATTGGTTTTCCGCCAGAGAATGCTTCCTGTCGGATATCCTGTAGAAACTAAGCAGATCACCGGTTACGCGCGGCACTCCAACTGTCTTATTCTCTTCAAAAGCCCTGTCAATTATCCACTTTGTCTCTACTTCACCATCAAAAGAGAGATAGCAGAGCACCATATCCGCCTCACACCAGCAGCCGCATTGAAATAAGGCTTCCGAAATGAGACGGCTTTTGCGCTCTATACTCTCCTTATCAAGCTGATCGAGCCGCGCCTGGATACGCTTTCTTAAACTAGCTTTTCCTTCCCGCATAATATTATTCAGAAATCCAGAAGCTCTACCTCAAAAACCAGGAAAGCGTTAGGGGGAATAACCCCGGGATAACCGGCCTCGCCATAAGCCAGTTCCGGCGTGATGATCAGAATGCGCTTTTCGCCCTTCTTCATAGCCATCAAAGCCTCATTCCAGCCAGGAATAACCTGACCAATTTTGAAAACCGCTGCTTCTCCCCTTTTGACTGAACTGTCAAAAACAGTGCCGTCCAAAAACATTCCCTATATTGAACCTTTACTTCACTGCCATATTGCGGAGAGGGCCCGCTGCCCTTTTTCAATACCACATATTTGAGCCCGCTCCTGCTGCTCTGCGCATTTGGCCACCGTTTTTTTATAACAGCCAGCACTTTCTCTCTCTCTTTTTCCAACCGCTCCTGAGCAGCTTTCTGCGCTTCCTTGGCCAACCGATCAAATGCCTGCTGATCCGCTTTAAATCTTTTTGCTTTAGTGCCGATGCGCAGTATGCGCACCTCTTTGATAACATCCCCTTGTTTAATAGAATCGACCACTTGCTGGCCCCTTACTACATAGCCGAAAACGGTGTGACGGCCGTCAAGCCAGGGAGTGGCCTTATGGGTGATAAAAAACTGGCTGCCGTTAGTAGCCGGGCCTGAGTTGGCCATAGACAGGGTTCCGGCGCGATCATGCTTCAACTCCGGATGGATCTCATCGGCAAAGGTGTACCCGGGACCGCCCCTGCCGGTTCCCTGGGGATCCCCCCCCTGGATCATAAAATCCTTGATTACCCGGTGAAAGATAAGACCGTTATAAAAAGGTTTTGCTCCGCGGTTTCCCAGCTTGCCCTCAGCCAGACCGACAAAATTTGTTACCGTAAGAGGAGTCCTCTCGAACTCTAAAGCCAGAACGATCAAACCCTTGCTGGTTTCCATTTCCGCATATAATCCATCGGGAAGATTGCTTGCAGCGCCGGCCGCAGCTGCCATTATCAATATACTTAACACCCCATATCCTATTCTTTTAGACATTCAATTCTCTCCTCATCAATTCGAATTCCCGCTACTATGCGCCAGATAATGGCTAAGATCAATAACCACAGGCCGGGATTTAGCTCCTTAAAACGTAAATATTCAGCTGTTTTCCGGCATAACGCCGGTAATACATTATCCATAGAGTATATCCTGAATTGTGATATTGCATTCAAGCCTGTTTTTTAGTTGTGGAAATGTAGCTCATCATTGAAGTTTAGCAGTTTTCTACATATTTATTTGCGGAGAATAGTCTTATGCCGCTTTAAATCCGGATATTCTTCTCTTGTTTGCTCTTTTTTAGATAATGACTTAAGATGAACTTGAGCTTGGGAGAAAACTACTTAACATATCGCAGCCTCCGGCCGCAACCAAATAAAGATAGCCACAGAGCGCACAGAGATCACAGAGAGAGCCTTTTGACACCATCGATGAGTCTCTTCTCACCGAAGTTTATCAGTAAAGCACGTTTAAGTCCTGAAGCTTTGAGATATGAGAGAACCTGAGCCGTTGAGACTTCTGGAAGTTTCTGCAAAGCCTTTATCTCAACTATGACCTCTTTCTCCACTAATAAGTCGATTCTTTGTTCTTGTATGATATGACCTTTGTACGATATCTCCATAGGAACCTGCTTCTCAAAATGAATACCTTGTTGACTGAACTCATGGCACAACGCCTGTTCATAGATGGATTCCAAAAGTCCCGGG
>JAMXCY010000092.1 GCA_024543015.1 Candidatus Omnitrophota bacterium
TAGTGTTAATGCCTATAATCAAAAGCAGGGTATCGCATATCAGGCAAAAGTCGGCGATGTGCACCCTATCTTTAAGCCTCCCTTTGTACAGATGACAGTGAATGCCCCTAAAGATTATTACAATAGACAAATTTTAAATACTGGTAGAGGGTTTGATGGAGCCAATAGTTTAAGGAATGGTTTTAATATTCCTACCTATACCGGCCAAGATTTAAGGTCAACAATTTCAATCAATAGAGTTCAAGGTGCTAGCACAATGACATTATCCGGTAAAAATTTTGGCGAATATACAGGTATTGCTGCCGTAAAGACGTTAGGCTTGGATGGCAAGACCGTCGTAAGCCATTATAATTTTGATCACGGTTATCTTTGGAGTAATGCGGTAAATAAAGTTTCAGGCATAGCAACCAATGTAAACAGCTTGATGAATGCTCCGGGTTTTAACCATCAACAATATAAACAGCAGGCTATTTCTTTTGCTAGCGGCGATTGGATTAACTTACAAGGTGCTTATTTTGACGGTTTTAACTTAAGGCCAGATCAAGGCATCAGGGCTAATAGATATAATTCAGCTTTGCCTACCCGGGGAATAGCTGGATTTCAAGGTATATCCGGCGAAGATGCTTTTACTGACCCTTTTACCGGAGTCAAGTTAACCACTACTTACAACAGCGCAACCGGGCTTGTAGAAAGTGTTTTTAGGCCGCAGTTTACAGATAATAGATTTACTAAATGGGATGTTCAATCGTTTCAGCGCAAAGAAGGTTCAATTACCCAGACTTTAATTGGCCGCAGCAAGAATGATATTACTACTTTTGTGCAAGCAAATAGAGTGGGAGCAAATTTAAATGATTTTAATAATTTGAAAAGTTTAACCAATGGGGTTCAAGTTAACATTGATTTATCAAATCAGGAGCTGCAACATACTCGGATGGGCCTTAAGATTTTGACTTCTCAAAATACACTCATGTTTTCTTATTCTCATCTTTTTAAGCCGGGTAATTCCTCTGGCGAGTTAGCAGAGAATCAACAGAATGCCATATCTAACTTAGGCCAAGGAGTTGTTTTAGATTGGATTTCGCCAATAGCCCAAAATTCAGCTATTAATATACATAAAGGTAGCGCAGGTATGTTAATTAGTCCGCAAGTAAATGAGCAAACAGGAGCAGTTACAGGGCATACCTTTAGTTTTTTACCTACTTATTCTGGGGATGCGGTTTGGAATAATGTCCCTACCGTAAGAAAACTCACCGGAGAAAATAATACCCAAACAGTTGCCGGTAAAGAATTACAGCGTATAGATACAAGCAATATGGTTAGGTATTCGCCAGATCTTCGGATAGGAAAGCTAGAGGGGCAAAGAGGTCTAGTTAATATCGGACGGGATAACTTCTCCGGGGATGCTTTCCTTATGCGCAATCTGAATAAAGCTCCAATAATTGTCTCAGCTACTGATAGAAAAAGAGGAATAGGTTCAGTTGAAGGTAAAGTTTCCGGAGAGTTTGGTTATTTAATTGGAAGTAATGGAGTTGAGGGGATTACAAAAACTTTGAATAAAGCTGCCCAAAAAGGGTACTTACCTATATCTAATGAGCTATTAGAAGTTTCCGGAAGCAAATTTAGTGATTTAAGCGTAGGAATTGTAGATATTTTTTCCAGAGCCGATAATAAAAAATTACGCACAGAATATACCTATTTTATTGGCGGAGAAGGCAGGTTTGTTGTAAATAACTTTAAAGAGGTTAACTCACCGTCTCCAGAAGAAATACGTGTAAACCATACTGAATGGACAGCTGGGGGTAGGGATATTGAAGGAGGAATTGAATTTGATACTGCTAATCTGCCTCAAGCAGAAAGAGGCAGGGCAAGAATAGAGTTTGAACTAAGGAATGAATGGAATCAGCCATTTACTGCAGAAGCTGCCTGGCAATATGATGGCGCGAAAACTTTTATTAAAAATGGTAACCAGCTGACTGTAAACGGAAGTATTATCAAAGCCGGTGAAAGATATTCTTATGAAGCCGGGAAGAAGAATATTCAAGGAGTTTCTGACTATGGGGTAGTCAAATTTATGCAATGGGATAAGAATACCCCTGTTATAGGTATGTTTGGCGGAAGCTCTCTCATCGGGCCAGGGATGGATGCCACCTATGCTACAAGCGTTCAGGCAGATACCAGTAACTTGGTGCAGCAGGTTAGACTTACTAAAAATCAGATAATAGACCGTATTCATCAATTAAGAAGCGATATCGAGGCTGGGAAAGTTTCCGCGGATAGGGTGGAAACTGCTTTAAAAACCTGGGGGATTCTGAAGGACGGCCAAACTATGGCTGATATTGATACTGCTTTGCGCCAGCATTGGCTAAATGAGAATGCAAGTGCAATATTGCCTGAGAGCATTGAAGCTTTTTTTAGGATAAAGTTTTCCGAAGATATATCTGATTTATCTTTTATTAGAACAGAAATAGATAAGGGAATAAACGGCCTTGAAGGGTATTTAGGCAGTGGATTAGATTTAGATGTTTCAAAAGTTAACGGTTATGAGTCAATGATAAAGGTTAATGGAAAGGAATTTTCTTCACAGTCAGGCGAGATTGTGCTTAGAGACGGCAAGCTTTACATTGATGCCTCCGGCGAGAGTGATGTATTTAATTGGATAAATATACCTGTTGATATTGCTAAACCTGGCAATACAGCAGCAGGAGGTAGTGCAGAATATCCCGGAGAAATAACTCTAACCAATACAGATAATGTATTTATAAGTGCTCTTTCTAAGGGCTATATCCCCACAAGCATTTCCCTTAATACTTTATCCGGTGCAATAGCAATGCAGGCCAATGTAGATATTATGCATTTTGGAAGATATTTCATTAAAGGAAGAGAAGCTGGAGATTTTGTTCCGTTTTTTCTAGGTGGAAGCTTGAGCAAGATAAAAGACGGAGGAGAAGTAATTTATACACGTAATTCAGAGTCAGGCCAATGGGATTTAAGTTTTAGCGATAAGACTCAAATTGCAGAAGTTTTTGAAATACCTTTTATTGGTTCGAATTTAGCTAACATTAAACGGTTGCATGGAAATGAATATAAGTCTAGTGACATTCAGTCCAAAGTAGCGTTTTTAGGCATTAAGCATACAAATGCAGTATGGCAATGGCAGGAAAACATAGGCGAAGACGGAAGGCCTAATGGAGGAACCTTTGTGCCTCTCGGAGATAACGGAGAGATTGATTTTAATAAATATTTTGCCTTGCATTCCAAAGCCTTATACGAGACCCAAGACGGTGGTTATGGTATAGCCACAGTTTTCGGCGGAAAGTGGAATCCTAGCCTTAAGACTTTTACTTTGGGCGTCTATGTTTCTGATAGCGATAAGCCGATAGATGTATTTAGGAATAATTATATACCTCCTGCTAATGCAAAGAATAAGGTTGCTACTGCTGAGGAAAAGCAAGAAGCCCAAGAAACTACACAAGCTAGAGTTGCGGAAATAAATAAAAATTGGAAAGATATGGGTAATCTAGATTATCATACAGCTTTAACTATTACGAGCCTTTCATCAAAAAGAGTTCTAGGTGCTGATGGTAAATCAGTTGCCGGCTGGGTAGACTCAGCTAAAGGAACTCTGGGAATGTCGTTAGATTTCTGGGGTAATTCTAGGTCCTTAGCCGGATTGCCGGGTACAATTTATAAAGTTTCTGAAGCAAGAGGGGCCTTAGCAGATGACGGAACGCTTATTAATCCGTTTTATGTTAGAGAAACAGAGGGTGGAAATCGTGCTGTTTGGGGTGGTAATGCTTTAGTGGATTATAAGCTGGATATTTTAGGTACTAAAGGCACAAAATTCAGCCAGGAACAAGTATATGAATTAAAACGAACTGCTGTGAATAGGGTAATTAAACCAGGTACGGCTGGTCCTGGAGAACTTATAGCTTATCTTGATTTGGGCCTGCAGGGAACAGTTAGGCAAAGAGGAGTATGGGATTCTTTAACTGAAAAAAGAATAACCAGTAAAGTAGTTGATTTATTTAGGCGCGAAGCAGGGACCACTATTGCTATAAATTCTTTAGCCTTAATTAAAATGGTGTATTTGACGGCTCAAGGTTATTGGAAACATTGGAACCATCGCAATGAAGATGAGCGTGCAGCAGAAAGAGCAACCGCTATAGAAGGAGCTATGAATGATAATCTTAAAAAAGATAGGGGCAGTTTTATTAATGAAGCGATAGCAAGACTTATCTATCCTATGTCAGCGAAATCGCTTGCATGGATATATGGCCGACGAGAGGAATTAAATATTCAGAAATTAGTATACTATGTAAGAGAAGAAAGAATTAAATTCAATATAAACTTTGAAGGTGCAGAAACCGATATTTCAGGAAGCATAACTGGTGTAGTAAGTGATCTTTTATCCGGGAAAAAAGGCGACATAAGGAGGTATGGGCTTAATTCTTTTGAGCTTGTAGGTGAAGGAAACTTTTTCTCTGTTAAAGGAAATTATTGGATGCCCAGAACTAGCCTATTTGAAGTGGTATTAGACACAACAAAAAAATCCGTTTCACAAGGTGATAATAATTA
>JAMXCY010000093.1 GCA_024543015.1 Candidatus Omnitrophota bacterium
AAAAATAACTGAGCCAAATTTCTCATCTCTGATTTTTACATATTTTGCAAAGTTCATTATCTTCTCCCGTCGTTGCGAGTCCCAACTTGTTGGAGCAAATCAAGCTCATTCGATTGAGATCCTTCGGCCCGTTGGGCCTCATTTAAGTAAACCTAATATACGGCTGGGCCATGATTTTCTTTGATACATCTTCCAAAGTCGGCTTCTGCCATCTTTCTCCCTGTTGTTTTTTTGTATTTCTTTCGTCCTGCCCTGCCAATGATTTTCCTTTACCCATCTTGCTCACCTCCTCCCTTTGTTGCCTTTTCTAAGGCCTTTAAAACTGCTTTTTTTATATTGTTAGTACTTACCGTGGCTGCTGTCACCGCATCCACATCTAAGGACTGCTCTTTAATTATTCGTTTAGGAATTTGAGTATAAGCCCTTCCGGCCAGAGGAAAGGTAATAAAGTATTTTAAAATCTTTATCTCTGTAATCTTGCCGTCTTTTATAGTCACACTCAGTTTAACGCTACAGATGGGTATAACCCTATCTTGAGCGATGTAGGTGCCATCTTTTAATCTCTCTAGCTCTATCTGTTGCATAAAGTGTGTGCGCCTGGCAGCGCAAGAAGAAATAGATACGAGAACTAGAACAATGGCAGCCGAAAACAGCACACGTATGGCTTTAATCTGTGTTTTAAAATTTATCGTAATATATCTCGTTAACATTGACGCCCTTGGAAGTGAGCACTCCGATTGCGGCATCGATCATCGGCGCCGGCCCGCATAGATAGGCCTCTTGATTCTTGCTGTGCTTTAAGTGCTTTTGCATCACCTGGGTAATCAGCCCTACCTCTCCAGTCCAGTTATCCTCAGGTAGAGGTTCAGACAGGGCCGGAATAAATTTAAAATTCTGATGTTCTTTTTCAAATCTGTCCAATTCTTCTAGATAAAAGAGGTCTCTTTTTTGCCTGGCGCCAAAAAAGTATGTAATATTTTTCTGTGAACCTTTCTTAAACAGGTAATCAATTATAGACTTTATCGGGGCCATGCCACAACCACCACCGACACATACTATATCCTTCTGCGACTCTTCGTGTAAGAAAAACTCTCCGTAAGGTCCGGTCAGATAAGCCTGCTCTCCTTCTTCTAAAGCCTCGTGCATATATGTGGAGCATAGGCCTCCGGGCACCAGTCTGACCAAAAGTTCTATGCTCTCTTTTCTGTCCGCTGGAGAGGCCACAGAATAGGCCCGGAATTCATTGGTGTCAGGAATGCAAAATTGCACATATTGACCGGGTTTAAAGTTAATTTCGGTTGGCTCCACCAGCTTAAACACAAACATTTTTATATCGTGGGTCAAATCTTCGATCCTTTCCACCACAGTTTTAAACTGTTGGGCAGCCAATAAATCTTCAGGGATAGCCAGTTCAAGATTATTTTTTACTTTGACCTGGCAGGCTAAGCGTACCGAATGCAGGATATCTTGTCTACTCAAATAAGGAACCTCTGTAGGTAGAAGCGGCCCTCCCCCTTCTAAGACCTTGAGCTTGCAATAACCGCAGGTTCCCTTCCCCCCACAGGCAGAAGGAATAAAGATCCGTTCATCTATTAAATAGGAAAGGAGCGTATTTCCTCCTTCAATGGTTAATTGTTTATCCTTATTGATCAGGATGTTACACTCACCGTAACTGGCAATATACTTATCAGCCAGCGCCAAAAGCCCGGCCAGGACTGCGGATATTGAAGTCATCACCAAAATTGGAACCACGAGAACCATTTTATTGAATTCCCCCCATTCCGGTAAATCCCATGAAGGCTAAAGCCATGATACTGGCGATAATCATGGTTATTCCTGGTCCCTTGAGGGCCTGCGGCACATCAGCGAAAATCAGTTTACTCCTCAAGCCTGAGATAGCAATTATGGCAATGGTCCAACCTACCCCACTGCCAAAGGCATAGACAATGCTCTGAACATAGGAATATTTTCTTAAAATCATAAATAAAGAAAGTCCCAGGATTGCGCAGTTGACTGTAATCAGGGGCAAAAATACCCCCAGAGTTACCTGCAGCACAGGCAAAAATCTTTCTGTAACCATCTCCACAAATTGGACCAGCGCCGCAATAGTAATGATAAACAAGACATAATAAAGGAACTCTACCTTTAAAGGCACAAGGATCTTGTAATATATCGGCCAGTTTACCGCAGCCGTTATGGTCATCACAAAGATAACCGCCAGGCCCATTCCCCAAGCCGTCTTAATACTGCGGGAAATAGAAATAAACGGACACATCCCCAAAAAATAGGTCAAGGCTATATTATGTGTAAACAAAGTGGCAAAAAATATGACAAATAAGTTCATTTTTCTTCCTTATGCTGTTTGGTCATACGATTTCTGTAAGGAGCGCACTATCCAGATAAATACACCCAGCACCAAAAACGCACCCGGAGCCATAATCATAATTACCCAGCTGGTCCAGTCCGGGCCTAAAACCCTGATATTAAATAACGAGCCAAAACCCAAAAGTTCCCTTACAAAAGCGATCACTAACAGGGCAAAGGTATAGCCGCAACCTGCTCCCAGTGCGTCAATAAGAGAATCCACGGGTTTATTCAAGGAAGCAAATGATTCGGCCCGACCCATAATAATACAGTTGGTAATAATTAATCCGACGTATGCTCCCATCGCCTCACTGATATCAGGAAAGAATGCCTTCAAGTAGCGGTCCACCAAAATAACCGCAGTGGAGATGACAATCATATAGACAATCATCCGCACCCTGCGGGGAACTACATTTCTGATCAGCGAAATAGACACAGAGCTAACCACCATGGCAAAGGTCACTCCTAGACCCATGGCCACGGCATTGCTCAGTCTGTTGGTAACAGCTAAGGCAGAACAGATACCCAGGACCATTCTGCAGATGGGGTTATCATTCCAGAGGGTGTTGAAGAAAATCCTGTTGTAGTGCATGAACATAAATTTCAGTTTGATTTTCTTCTTCTTATTTTTTCTGGAATTCTTCTCTAAATGATTGGACATTTTCGTTAATTATCCTTTTAAAGGCGTTGCTGGTCATAGTCGCGCCGGTAATTGCATCTACAGAGACCTCCGGAAAAACCGGCCGGCCCGGAAACTGATTGATAAACTCAGCTT
Organism: Candidatus Omnitrophota bacterium; assembly: GCA_024543015.1. Taxonomy (GTDB): domain Bacteria; phylum Omnitrophota; class Gorgyraeia; order JAFGHF01; family JAFGHF01; genus JAMXCY01. The sequence goes on from JAMXCY010000093.1 coordinate 3,140, forward strand.
CAGTGATTCTGCCGCCTAATCCCGGAGTTTCCTCTTGATGCAATACTATTATGCCTTTAATCTTCTCCAGTTCTGGCTCTAAAGCCATCAGCGCAGAGATTGGTCCCCAGAAACCCGCTCCCTTCATTTTAAATGCCAGGCCCGAAAGCTTTCCTCGCTCATAATACCGATAGACTGTGCGGTTGTTTATCTTGCCAATCTCTATCCTGTTATTGAAAATATTGATGATTTCACTTTTCTCATAGGGAATAGCAAAAACATCTAAAACGCTTCTTTTTAGTTTAATCTCTACATTGAAAGCTATTCTTTGCTTTGTCCCGGCGTTCACTAAGGTCAACAGTCCCGCAGAAATGCTGGAGACAATAATAATTAAAGCAATCATCCACAATCTGTTTTTGATTAGTTTGTTATCGGGCACCTTTGGACCTCACTGCTAACACCAACTGGTCTAGGAGTGGAGCAAATATATTCATAAATATCAGGGCAAACATCACCCCTTCTACAAATCCGGAAAACCCCCTGATGCAAACCGTAAGCACCCCCAGTAAAATGCCAAACAGCCAGCGCCCTGGTTGGGTAAATGGCGAGGTTACCGGATCCGTAGCCATAAACATCGCCCCGAATAAAAGACCGCCAGATAAAAGTTGAAACAAAGGCGGAGCAAAATTTTGCGGCCAGATTCCGTGCAATACCAAAGAGAAAATCGCCACCGTTCCCAAATAAGATAAAGGAATCCTCCAATTAGCCACTTTAGTAATCATTAAGAATATACCACCCAGGATAATCGCGATTTTACAGGTTTCCCCTACTGAGCCCGGAATATTGCCAAGCAACAAATGCCAGTTGGAGGCCAACAGCCCTCCTCCTTTAAAATCTATTAGCGGGGTAGCGCTAGTAATCGCGTCCGCAAAAGGAATACTCCACTTTGTGGTCATGGCCACAGGAAAGCTAATCGCCAAAAAGAGCCTGCCGACCATCGCCGGGTTAAAGATGTTTTTTCCTGTTCCACCAAAGACCTCCTTGCCAAAAACTACCCCCACCACTATGCCCACTGCAGCCATCCAATAAGGAATAGTGGGAGGTAAAATCAAGGGATAAATTATTCCGGTGATCAGGAAACCTTCGTTAATTTCTTTTTTGCGGATTACGGAAAAAAGCACCTCACAGGTTCCGCCAAAGACATAAGAAATGATGATCAGGGTGATTACGCGCATTCCGTAGAAATATACCCCCAAAGCCGCACAGGGTAAAACAGCCAAAAGCACAGTAATCATATAACGCTTTAGGTCCAGCGTATCTCTGATATGCGGAGCGCCAATTGTTACCTGACTGGTAGCGAAGAAGAAACCGTCCAAGGCATCCAGCACCGGTTTAAATGGCCTGAGGATTCTATTTTTTTCTAAAATCTG
>JAMXCY010000094.1 GCA_024543015.1 Candidatus Omnitrophota bacterium
GGAAGCCAGGGCTAAATTCAAATCCTTAGGAGGAGAAGCGGCCTCTACGCATTGCCCATCAATACGGTAGCGAATCTTAAATTCATCGCCAAAAGGCTCAAAATGGATATCGCTGGCCTTATCTTTAATCGCCTCCAGGATTATCAGGTTGAGCAGTTTAACTACCGGCGCCTGGGCAGCCAATTCTTGTAATTCTTCTGGTTTAAACTTGCGTTCTTTAGTCTTGTCTTTAGTTTTGAGGGCGGTCTGTCTCTTTTTCAACTGACTCACTAGTTGTGGGATAGACTCCTTTTCCAGCCGATAGTATTGACTGACCTTTTCCTGGATCTGGTCTTCTGTAGCCACCACTGGCTGAATATTTAACCCTAAGGTAAAACGAAGATCATCCAAAAACTGTAGATTAAGCGCATCACTGATAGCTACGGTAAGGGTATTGCCCTCTAATCTTATGGGCATCACATTGTAGACCTGAGCAATCGATGCCGGTACCTTATCCACAGCTTGTTGATCAATTTTAGTTTCTTCTAAGTTCAGTATCTCGAGCCTGGCCTGATTAGCTACGGTTTGTAAAAGTACCTCTTGCGAAATAATCCCTTGCTCAATAATGATCTTACCCAGGGATTTGCCGGTATGCCGGTGTTGTTCCAAACACTCTTGTAATTGCTCTGGAGAAATCAAGTTTCGCTCAACTAAGAATTTGCCTAAAGGTTTAAACCTGGTTCCATCTGTCATTATACTACCTTATTGTTGTGTAACGCGCAATACCTCGGCTAAAGTGGTTATTCCTTCTGTGGCCTTGAGCCAACCGTCTTGTCTTAAAGTACGCATACCTTTATTCTCGGCTGCCTGCCTAATTTTAGAGGCAACCACATTTTCCGAAATCAAGTTTCGTATTGGGCCATCCAGAATTAATAATTCCAATATACCAATCCTGCCCTTAAAACCGGATGAATTACATTCCGGGCAACCATTAGCCTGATAAAAGGTTATCCCCTTAATAGCATCAGGGCTTTTATTAAAGGCCTCTAACTCATCCTTGCTTGGGGTATATGGCTTCTTGCATTTCGAACAAAGGGTGCGAATTAGCCTCTGGGCCAATATGCCTTGAATCGTAGAAGCGACCAGATAAGGCTTAACTCCCATATCGATTAAACGGGTAATTGCTCCCGAGGCATCATTGGTGTGCAGGGTACTAAAGATTAAATGCCCGGTTAAAGAAGCCTGAACGGCAATAGCCGCAGTCTCATAATCCCTGATTTCTCCGACCATAATTATATCCGGGGCCTGCCTGAGCATTGAACGAAGCCCCGAAGCAAAAGTCAAACCTATCTCCGGCTTAACCTGGACCTGATTTACCCCGGTCAGTTGATATTCTACCGGGTCTTCTAAGGTGAGTAGCTTTTTATTGGGCTTGTTAATCTGGGACAAGGAGGTGTAAAGGGTGGTGGTCTTACCACAACCGGTAGGCCCGGTAACTAAGATTATCCCGTTAGGTAATTTGATTAAGTCTTCGTACTTTACTTTGTTTTGAGGAGAAAAACCTAATTTCTCCAAATCTAGGACCAGCTGGCTGCGGTCTAAAATCCTCACTACTACACTTTCACCGTGTAGAGCAGGAAGAGTGGAAACCCTTAAATCAAGCTTCTTATTGTCTACGCTAAACTTAATCCGTCCATCTTGTGGAAGTCGTTTCTCGGCAATATCCATACCGGCCATAATTTTCACCCGGCTAATCAAAGAACCCTGAAGCCGTTTAGGCGGACCCGCAACTTCGTGCAACACCCCATCAATGCGATACCTAATTCTGAAACGTTCTTCCAGCGGCTCAAGATGCACATCACTGGCCCTGTTCTGATAGGCCTCTTCCAGCAACAGGCTGACCAGTTTAACAATAGGGGCTTCGTCTTTACCGGTTACGCTTTGAGCCTGGCGTAAGAATTCTGAGGCTGTTGGTTTTTCTTTTTTCTTGTCTTTCTCCCCATAGATTTTATCCAGGCAAGAATTGAAACTATCTTCTCGAACATAAATCATCTCTATTTCATTCTGGAGAAACTTTTGTAAGTTATTCACAGCCAGAAAATTAAATAAGTTATCGGTAGCTAAAGTTAAGATACCTTTTTCAACTTTTACGGGGACTACCCTGTGAAGAGCGGCAAGTTCATAACTGACCAATTCAATCGCTTCCTGGGGAATTTGTTCAGCCTTTAAGTTGACCGGGCTGATACCAAATTGGGAAACGAGAGAGCTGGCGATGTTTTCGCTGGCAATAAAACCTAGCTCCACCAGCGCTTGGCCTAAACGTCTGCGGTGGCTCCTCTGTAGTTTAAGGGCTTCCTGTATCTGGTGTTCCTTAATGATTCCCAGATTTTTTAAGCCTTCGGAAATTGTTTTTTGGTAAGTACGCATTTCTCTAATAATATACCGCAAAATGGATAAAAATCAATCTTTTTTTAATCTCTTTAACCTTTTGCGGGCAATCTTGCCCTCCGGAGTATCGTAGCCGGATAGCTTTTCATATATGCCCCTGGCCTTCTCTAGTTCTTCTTTGCTTTCAAAAATCTGCGCGCATTTAAGCTGGGCCTTCCTTGACCAGTCAAAGGCATCGGGATAAAGATAAGAAACTTTCAAATATTCATCTAAGGCTCGCTGAAGATCTTGTTCTTCTTCACGGCAGCTAGCTATAGCGAATTGGACCTGGGCATTGAAATTATTACTTTTTGAGCCCAAGGCTTGATTATATTGTTCAATTGCTTGGGAAAAAAGTTTCTGCTGCTGCAAAAGCTCGGCTATTTTTTTGTGGGCCACTCGAGCAAGCTCCGTTCCCTGAAATTTCCTGTACACCTGTTTATATGAGTCTTGTGCCTTTGTGGGCTCCCCTTGAGTCTCAAAGATATGCCCTTTAAGTAAAATACTATCGGCTATGATATCGCTGTTGGGATAATTAGTTTCCAGGCGATTTAAGGCTCCAAGAGCAGCTTCGCTGTTGCGCTGATGAAAATAAATTTTCGCTTGCCAGAAAAGCGCATCATCGAACAATTCATTATCGGGAAAACGTTCTAAAATCTGAGTGAAATATTCTTTAGCCTCACTAAATTTTTCTTCTCGAAAATAATACTCTCCCAACCAGAATAAAACATCACCGGCCAGTTCTTTCTCGGGATAATCTTTTAGAAATTTTTCAAATTCCTTAATCGCTTTTTCCTCTTTCCCCATTTGATAGAAACAAAAGCCTAACTGGTATTGGGCCTTCATCTTTAGACTTTCTTCCAAAGAGAACCTCAAGACATTACGAAATTCGTCCAGGGCTTGAGAATATTCTTCATTGTTGTAGTGTGCGCTGGCCTTTAAAAAAATTGCTTTGGTCTTCACTTGGCTGTTGGGAAAACGTTTAATTAAATCTTGCAATTTTTCTTGTGCCCTAGAAAACAGGCCCTGGCGAAAGTAAATAGCGCCAATTTGATAATGCGCCTGGTCTAAATAACTGCTTTGGGGAAAGTTGGCAATTAAAGTATTAAAAGCCAAGGTTGCGCCTTCAAGCTTTTCCTCTCGAGAAAGAGCAATTCCTAATTGGTATTGGGCATAATCGGCATAATAAGCATCGGAAAACTCCCTCAACACCGAATCATAAAATTTAGTTGCCTCTTTGGTCTTGCCTTGTTCAAGGTAGATGTCACCAATCCTGGAAAGGGCACCGCTTTTTAAAAAACGCTCATCCGAATCTTCAACCACTTGCTCAAACTGTTCTATCGCTTGTGCATATTTTTTCATTCTGGCATAAGTCCAGCCTAAGTTATAACGCAGATTGTCCACTAAAGTTGGCGAAAGATCCTCCCGCTCATATACAGCTTGAATTTGGCCGCTTTCTAAACCTTGAACCCGGCGAGAGAATTTTTCTAACGCCTCTTCGTAAACCTGAGCAGCCTGGGAATATTTTGCTAACTCATACAGGGCTTGGCCCTGCCAGAAATAAGCATCATCAAACCAGGCCGAATGAGCAAATTCCTCAATAATCCTCTCATATATCTGGATAGCCTCGGAGTAGTTCTTAAGCGCAGCCTGGCAGCGCGCCCGGGCAAAGATTATCGAATCTTTCAAACCCTCTCCGGCATCCGAGGTCTCTTGCAAGTTATTAAATTCCTTCAGCGCCTGTTTATATTTTTTTAATTTTAAATAGGCCCAACCCTTGGCGTACCTGGCAAAAGAGGCAATCTTCACCCGAGGATTAGCCTCGTAAGCCCGGGTGTAATATTGAACTGCCTTCTCGAAGCTTCCCAACGTATATTCTATCTCCCCCAGGTAATAATAGGCGGCATTTAGATGACTAGACTTAGGAAAGCTTTTGATAAATAACTTAAATTTTTTGTGCGCCTGGGCATAATTCTTAAGATTGTGATAACACTGAGCGATATGAAAATGGCTTTGTTCGCTGAATCGGTGTTTAGGGAATCTTTTATTCAGGTCTTTGTAAAACTCCAGCGCCTGGTTGAATTGTTGGCGCTTGTAATAGCAAGCG
>JAMXCY010000095.1 GCA_024543015.1 Candidatus Omnitrophota bacterium
ATGTGGCTTGTGCAGAAAGAATAGTAAACTACTTTATCAATACATCCAGAAGTTTTATTTATTCTACAGCTCTTTCTCCGGCAGTTATAGCAGCTAGCTTAGCCAGTTTGGATTTAATTGCTCAGGAGCCTTTTCGCAGAAAAGGGCTTTTAGAAAATGCCCAATATCTTCGCGAAGAATTAAAAAAAGAAGGATTTGAGATTAGAGGTTCTTCTCAAGTTGTTCCTCTAATCTTAAAGGAGCCCGAAAAAGCCGTTGACTTAAGCGGCAAACTGCAAGAATTAGGTTATTGGGTCTTGCCGATAAGGCCGCCAACAGTTCCTGCGGATGAGGCAAGATTGCGATTCTCTTTAAGCTATGCTCACAGCAGAGAAAGTTTAAAAAAACTAATAAATGATATCGTCATTTCAATATAAGGGTAAAGTAAAAGAAGGCCTGTTTGTTGTGCTTCCGGGTTGGGCCAGCGATTGGAGGATTTTTAGCCTTCTGGATTTAGGATTTAACTATGTCAAACCGCTTAATTTTTTACCCAGTACCTTTGCGGATAAACTTTTAGAATACATCCGAAAGAATAATATTAAAAAAGTATCTCTTTTTGGTTTATCTATGGGTGGGTTCGTTGCGGCAGAATTTGCCGCAAAATACCCGGATTTAATTGATGAAATTATACTGGTAGGAATAAGAAAAAAATATAAGCTTAAAGAGCTTTCGGAAATAAGAAACCATCTTACTAAGAATAAAAAAGCCTGTCTCTATGAATTCTATACTATGTGTTTTTCCGACAATAAACAGTTGGCATGGTTTCAGAGGAGTCTATTTCAAGATTATTGCGATAAGTGGGACTTAGACTATTTGTTCCAGGGCTTAGATTATTTAGAAAATGCCCAGATACGGCCGGAATCATTAGTTAAGTTAAAGAAGATACAGTTCGTTCATGGGGAAAATGACCAGATTGCGCCTATTGCTGAAGCCAAAGAGATCAAGAGAGGTTTGCCTCAGGCAAAATTTATATCTATTAAAGGAGCAGGGCATATCCATTCTTTGAGAGGGGGTCTTCTAAAAGTATAGATGATCGACAAAGAATTAATCAAGAAGAATTTTTCAAGGTGCGCGGCGCATTATGATAAGTACTCAAACGTACAAACCCTTTGCGCCAAGGACCTGATTGCTAAGATTAAGACAGATAGTTTTTCGCGTATTTTGGAGATTGGTTGCGGCACAGGTAATTATACGCAAATTTTAAGAAGGAAATTTCCTCAGGCTCAGATTAAGGCTGTGGATATATCTTTAAGTATGGTCAAGAAGGCCAAGGAAAAAATCGCCCAAAACAACATAGAGTTTATCGTGGCTGATGCAGAGTTTATAGATTGGCCGGAAACTTTTAATCTAATCAGCTCTAATGTCAGCTTGCAATGGTTCTCGGATTTGCCCCGAACTTTTAGGAGATTTAAGGCCTTATTAAATCTTGGGGGTGAGATTGGTTTTTCTTTGTTTGGCCCGCGCACCTTCTTTGAATTAAATGAAGCACTGCAAGAATTGCACGGTGAGGATACCTTAATAGATGCCAGCAATTTTATAGAGAAAAACAAACTGGAAGAAATTTTGCGCGGGGTTTTCAAAAAAGTTACGGCAGAAGAGACCATTTATCAAGAAGAATACAACTCATTAACTGAATTACTGGCTAAGATTAAGTATACCGGTGCAAGAGGGAGCGCTGGCAACGGAGGAATAGTTTGGACCTCTGCTACTTTAGCTAAGTTAGAGAAGATTTATCGGACAAAATTTGGGAATATAAAAGCAACCTATCAGGCCTTTTTTTGCAAAGGGATAAAATGACGGGCATCTTTATTACCGGCACAGACACCGGTGTAGGAAAGAGCGTTGTTTGCGGGTTATTAGGGCGTTACCTTAAAGAGCGGGGTTACGGTGTTATTACTCAAAAATGGATTCAAACCGGAAGCCTTAAGTTTTCCTCTGATATCCGGTTGCATTTAAGGCTAATGAACACCGGGACTAAAGAAATTAAGAGCTATTTGCCCTATATCTCTCCTTATACTTTTAAGTTTTCCGCCTCTCCTCATCTAGCAGCAGGTTTGGAAAAAAAGAGGATTAAGCCAGCCAGGATAAAGCGCGCTTTTAGATTCTTGTCGCGCAGGTTTAACTTGGTTTTGGTCGAGGGCGCCGGCGGGGTTTTAGTTCCTTTTGCTAAGGATAAGCTTATCATTGATATAGCCAGTTCGCTAAAATTGCCGGCATTAGTTGTTTGCTCCAACAAATTAGGGGCGATTAACCATACCCTTTTAACTGTTGAGGCGCTGAGGGCGAGAAAAATACCATTAATAGGTATTATTTTCAACAATCAGGCTTCAGGGACTAACAAGATTATTCTCGATGATAATATGCGTATTATTAAGGCCTTCAGTCGAGAAACTGTATTGGGTTCTCTTCCATGGCAAAAGAACAAAGATAAGTTATATCAGGGTTTTATCCCGATAGGTAATAAAATTCTCAAGTTTTTAATGGGACAATAAAATGGATAGCTGGCTGCGCAAGGACAGTAAATATATCTGGCATCCTTATACGCAAATGAAGGATTGCCGAAAAACACCTCCTATTTTAATCGAGAAGGCCAGGGGCATAAAATTATATGATACCCAAGGCAACTTTTTCTATGACACTATTTCCAGCTGGTGGTGCAATGTGCACGGGCATAATCACCCTCGAATAAAAAAAGCGATAGAGAAACAACTGAAGTCTTTAGATCATGTGCTTTTTGCCGGATTCACGCACAGGCCGGCCATTCTTTTAGCAGAGAAGCTTATTGCTATTACTCCTAAAGGCTTAAGTAAAGTATTCTTCTCAGATAACGGCTCAACTGCTGTTGAGACGGCGCTAAAGATGTCTTTTCAGTATTGGCAGAACACCGGCAGAAAAGAAAAAAAGAAGTTCATCTCCCTAGATTATGCCTATCATGGCGACACGATAGGCGCAATGAGTGTCGGTGGCGTAGATTTATTCAGTAAAAAATTTAGACCCTTATTCTTTCCCAGTTTTAAAGTGCCGGCTCCTTATTGTTATCGTTGCCCGGTGGCTAAGCAAAGAGCCTCCTGCTCTATCGAATGTATAAGTCTTTTAGAGAAAATGCTTAAAAAGAAGAACAGTGAAATTGCCGCATTGATTATCGAACCTTTAGTCTTAGCTGCAGGCGGAATGATTATCTATCCGGCAGAGTACTTAAAATACGCAAGTAAACTAGCCAGGAAATATAATATCCATCTAATCCTGGATGAAGTAGCCACCGGCTTTGGCCGCACAGGTAAGATGTTTGCCTGCGAATACGCAAATATTCAACCCGATCTTATGTGTTTAGCTAAAGGGTTAACTTCAGGAACCCTGCCTCTGGCGGTTACATTAACTACTGAAAAAATCTACCGTGCTTTCTATGCCGACGTTGAGAAGAAAAAGACTTTTTACCATGGCCATACCTTTAGCGGAAATCCGATTGCCTGTTCGGTGGCCCTGGCCAGCCTGGAGATTTTTAAGCAGGAGAAGGTGTTAGGTAGAGTCGAAAGAGTAGTTCCCCGGTTTCATCAGGGATTAGAGAGGTTTAAGGACCTGCCTTTTGTGGGTGAGGTGCGCGCCTTGGGCCTGATCGGGGCCATTGAGTTGGTCAAGGACAAGAAGACCAAACAGCCGTTTTCGCTGCAAGAAAGAATCGGGCAGAGGATTTATCTCCAGGGCTTAAAGCAAAAGTTGATTCTGCGGCCCTTAGGTAACGTCGTTTATTTCTATTTTCCGCTCTGCGTCAAGGATAAGGAGATAACCACGATTCTGAACGGGGCCTTTAAGGTTCTGCAAATTTCCTTCAACATTAAAAGGCAATTGTGATATAATATCTGGCAAGATTGTGAGCTTAATAGAGATGAAAGTATTAGGGATTTTAGGGTCGCCGCGTAAGGGTGGAAACTCAGAGTTGCTTTTAGATAAGGTATTGTCCGGGGCCAGGTCTAAAGGCTACGATACAGAGAAGCTCGCCTTAGGGGAATTGAAATTCTCTCCTTGCACCGAATGCGGCGGCTGCGACGAAACCGGCGTCTGTGTCATTGAGGACGATTTGCAGCCGGTCTATCAGAAACTGGACCAGGCCCGGGCCGTAATTATCGCCTCGCCGATATTCTTCGGTAGTTTACCGGCCCAGGTCAAGGCGATGATTGACCGCTACCAGTGCCGCTGGGTGAGGAAGTTTGTCTTAGGCAAACAGGGTAGGCCTTTTCCCCAGGAAGGATACCTGATTTTAGTCAGCGGGGCTAACCGGGATAAGTTTTTCAAAAACGCCGAAAGCATCGTTAAGAATTTCTTTGCTGTTTTAAATATCAAGTTTAAGGGCTATCTCTATTGTCCCGGGATAGACGAAAAGGGCAAAGTCTTAGAACATCCGGATTATTTAAACAAGGCCTATGAATTAGGTAAAAAGATTATCGCCCGGAGGTAAACATGAGTAAAAAATATACC
>JAMXCY010000096.1 GCA_024543015.1 Candidatus Omnitrophota bacterium
CCTGGAAAAGGAGCAAAGGCGTTGTCGGGGTCTTCGGCGTTAATGCGGCACTCTATTGCCCACCCTTGTATTTTAACATCATCTTGATTGAGGCGTAATTTCTCTCCAGCGGCCAATTTGATTTGTTGCTTGAGCAAGTCTATGCCGGTAACCATTTCTGTAATGCCATGCTCAACTTGAATCCGCGTATTCATCTCCAGGAAATAAAAATTATTCTTTTCGTCAACTAAGAATTCGATCGTGCCTACGTTATTGTAGTTAACTGATTTTGCGGCTTTTAAGGCTACTTCACCCATACGTTTACGCAATTTAGCATCTATTGATGGTGAGGGAGACTCTTCTATCAATTTCTGGTGGCGCCTTTGAATAGTGCAGTCCCTCTCTCCCAGATGAATAATATGCCCAAAATTATCAGCCAGAATCTGAAACTCTATATGCCTGGACTTGGGGAAGTATTTTTCTATATAGACATCAGGCCGACCAAAAGCAGCTTCTGCTTCGCTTTGGGCGGTAAGTAGCGCGCTAACCAGACGCACGTCGTTGTGGCATATCCGCATTCCCTTGCCGCCGCCGCCGGCCGTTGCCTTGATGATTACCGGATATTTGAGCCGCTTAGCAATCTTAATGGCTTCGTCTTTGTCCTTGACCATTGCTCCGCTTCCCGGAACAACCGGGACTTTGACTTTGCGCATAGTTGCCTTGGCTTGCAGTTTATCTCCCATCAATCTTATTACTTCGGGGCGAGGCCCGATAAAAGTAATATTGCAGGATTGGCAGATTTCCGCAAAGTGGGCATTTTCCGCGAGAAACCCGTAGCCGGGATGAATGGCCTCTACATCAGCAATTTCAGCTGCGCTAATAATACTAGGGATGCTTAGGTAGCTTTGATTGGGGCTGGCTGCGCCAATACAAATGGCCTCGTCTGCAAAGCGCACATGCAAAGAATGAACGTCGGCTTCAGAATAGACTGCTACGGTAGGCACTCCCATTTCCTTGCAAGCGCGAATAATCCGTAACGCTACTTCTCCTCGATTAGCAATTAAGATTTTAGAAAACATATTTTACCGTGGTTCTACTCGGAATAATACCTGTCCGAATTCAACAGGATGGCTGTTTTCTACCAAGATTTCTTTTATCCTGCCCTTAACTTCCGCTTTGATTTCGTTCATTAATTTCATCGCTTCAATAATGCAAATTACCTGCCCCGGTTCAATTTCGCTGCCTATGTCTACAAAAGGTGCGCTCTCCGGAGAAGGAGCACGGTAAAAAGTACCGACCATTGGCGAGTTTATCTCTATCAGCTCTTGGCTTTCGGCCTGCTTCGTATCCATTTTGTGTAGTTGCAACTTAGTAGCCATAGCTTCGCTACCAGCAGTAACGATTTGCTGTATCTCGCCGGCAGTTTTCTTCAACCTGATTTTAAGGCCGTCTTTTTCCAGCTCTAATTCGACTAGCTCATTTTCGTTCATCAGGTTAATCATTTCTTTTATTTCTTTCAGGTTCATTTTTAACCTCTCTTGCTATACGCGGCTTATGTATCGTTCGGAACGGGTGTCTATTTTAATTGTATCGCCGGTGTTAACGAATAAAGGCACGGGGATCTGGGCCCCTGTCTCGATGATGGCCGTTTTGCTGGTTGCTTTTACCGTATTTCCCCGCTGTCCCGGATCTGTTTGCCGAACTTTTAATTCTACAAAGTTAGGCAGATGGATGCCCATGATTGTACCGTCGCATACGAGCATAGAAATCACCATATTTTCTTTAAGGAACTTTATCTTTTCAGCTAAACGTGCTTTTGATAATTCTACCTGTTCGAATGTTTTCTGGTCCATAAAATAATAGAATCCGCCCTGGCGATACAAAAATTGCATCTTTTTCTCCTCTAAAAAAGCCTGTTCTACCTTTTCGCCTGCGCGGAATGTCTTATTAATAAGACTGCCGGATTTTAGATTCTTTAACTTGGTGCGCACAAATGCTCCGCCTTTACCCGGCTTTACATGCTGAAAGTTAACGATAGAATAGACTTGACCATCCAGCATAATCGTTATACCGTTTTTAAATTGATTCGTAGCAATCATTCTTTTGTAAGTACTTCACAGCCATTTTTAGTGACTAAGACCATGTCTTCTACTCTGATTCCACCAAGGCCGGGGATGTAGACTCCAGGTTCTATAGTAAAGACCATTCCCTCTTTAAGCAGATCCTGATTTTTGGGAGAAATGGACGGATATTCATGAACCTCTCTGCCGATTCCGTGTCCCAAGGCGTGTCCAAAGAAGCGTCTGAAGCCTTTTTTACTAAGATGTCGGCGTGCGATCTTGTCAATCTCTGAGATCTTTACGCCCGCCTTTACGGCCTTAATTGCCAGCTGTTGTGCCTGAAAAACTGCTTCATAAATCTGCTTAATTTTTCCCCTAATTTTACCTAAAAAGACCATCCTTGTCAAGTCGGAATTATAGTCCGATACACGGCATCCAAGATCTAACAGAACAGCTTCGTTATTTTTGATTACTTTCTCTGAAGCAGTAGCGTGAGGCATAGAACTTCTTCGGCCAGAAGCAATAATCAGCTCAAAAGAGCAGTCTTGGGCACCTTGTTTTCTCATAGCATATTGCAGTTCTCTGGCTATCGCTACTTCTTTTCTACCTGGCTTAATGATTCTTTTAGCCAGATCATAGCTTTGCATAGCCAACAAGGCTGCCTTCTTTAGATGTACTAACTCTTTGGGGCTTTTTATCACCCTTAATTCTTCCACAATATTGGTGGTGGGAACAAGCTTAACTGGCCCAAGGACGCTTTTAAAGCGGCGGTAAAGTTCAAAGGGTAGCCAAGGACTTTCGAAGCCGAGCCTCTTTAGCTTTAGTTTCTTGGCTAATGAAGATAGGCTTTGCTCAAAGGGGCGGAAATTCAAGCGTTGGCAAATTTGAAAAGGTCCCTTAGTTTTTTCGGCCTGTTCCTTAAACCTAAAATCAACAATTAGAATTCTCTTTTTAGGGGTAATTAAAAGTTGGCCCGCTCCTCTAAAGCCACTAAGATAGGATATGTTTGCCTCTTTGGTTACAAGAAGTCCGTCTAACTTATGAGTTATGAGATTTTGGCGTAACTTATTTATTGTCGCAGGATTCATTTAGATTTGCGCTTTGATTTAGCCAATTTTATTGCTGCCCGAAGGCCTAATAAGTAACTGTCTATACCAAATCCACAGACTTGGCCGTAAGCTACAGGAGCGATTAAGGAAGTATGTCTAAATTCTTCACGGGCATAAATATTGGAAAGATGAACTTCTACAGTGGGCACCCTTACTGCCTCAACTGCATCGCGGATAGCAACACTGGTATGGGTGTAGGCAGCAGGATTAATCAAAAGGGCGTCAAAACTATTTCTTGCCGAGCCTATGGCTTCGACAATCTCACCTTCATGGCTGGATTGCAGAAATTTTATACTTACCTTTTCTTTACCCGCCAGCTTTTTAAGCTTGCTGTCAATCTCCTTTAATGTAAACTTGCCATACACTTTAGGCTGGCGTTTGCCCAACAGGTTTAAGTTGGGCCCGTGAATAACCAGTATCTTGACCATATTATTACCTCCACATTTTTAGACTATGCTCTATTGCTCTGCTTCGTCGATTAGCATAATAGGAATGCCGTCGCGAATCGGGTATTTGCGGCCGCATTTACCGCAGACTATTTTTTCTTCTTTTAGCTCTACCCCTGTCTTACAGACCGGACAGGCTAAAATCTTCAATAATTCCTGATCCATCTTTTCACCTCCGAAATAAATAAAGTATACCGCCAATCGCACTAACTAGTAAATAGATGGCGAAGAACAAAAGCGACAGTGAAAGCGCAGCTACATCTCCGATGTTTGGACTGAAGAAGAAGACAAATGACCATTCACGCAGACCCAATCCATTAAAGGTAATAGGCAGCATAAGCAAAATAGCGATAATCGGCATAATTAACATGATTTTTATAAAAGGGATATGCACCCCCAGGCTAATCGCTAAAAGATAGACTGTGCAAAAGGAAACAACCTGGGCAACCACTGAGAGAACAAACATCTTAAAGATTTTTCGCTTATGATTGGTGTAGATATTCATGGCATCATATGCCTTTTGGGTTAGAGAATCCAACTTTAAGAGGGATAGCAAACGTACTAACCCCAAAGAGGTGCTGATTTTTTTTAGCAACTTCTTATTTAGTAAAACCAGGATGCCTACAAGGCAAAACAAAAGCAGTAGCCCAATCGTCCAAAATATAAAACGATGCTTGATATCCTCTCCGGTAATTATCAAGGCTACGCTAGCGATGAATATAAGGGACAACATTCCCACGGCGCGGTCAACAAAGACCGAAGCATAGGAAAATAGTTTGCTTTTAATGTTTTTAGAGATGTAATACCCTTTTACTAAATCTCCACCGATAGAAGTGGGCATAAAATTGTTAAAGAAATATCCGATCAGAGTTAAAGAATACAGGTCTTTTATTGCCAGATAGG
>JAMXCY010000009.1:0-4824 GCA_024543015.1 Candidatus Omnitrophota bacterium
CCATCCTCTCCTGAATAGTATCTTCTCCCGCATCCCAGTCAACATCAATGGCATTATACTTGCAGGCGGCAATACAACTTGCGCAACCGATGCATTTATCGCTATTCAAATAGGCTTTTTCCCGCTTTATAGAAATTGCCTCAACCGGGCAGGCTTCTACGCAAACCTCACAACCAACACACTTATTCCTAGTTATAACCGGGGCAACATCGCCATGCTGCACGAGTTTACCTTCTCTGGTGGCACAACCCATCCCCATGTTCTTTATGGCCCCGCCAAAACCGGTCATCATATGTCCTTTGAAGTGGCTAACATCTACGATTGCCTCTGCCTCTACAAAAATTCTGGCAATTTTGGCCGTCTTAACAAACTTCCGGTTAATTACTACGGAGCTAATGTTTTCTTCTTTGGTATCGTCGGGAATAAGCACTTCTGCGCCTACTACATCGGGAGTAAATTTGTGTTGATAAGCCAGTTCCAAGTGGTCTTCAGAATTCATTCTTCTTCCGCGATAGAGCGTATTGGTATCCGCTACAAAACAGCTGGCTTGTTTTTTAACGATAACATCTCGGATAACCCGGATATACTGTGGCCGGACAAATCCCGTATTGCCCTCATCTCCAAAATGAACCTTGATTGCCACCCGATCGCCTTTGTCCAGACAATTAAACAGCCGGCTCTCCTTAAGTAAACGGGTAAGCTTAAGGCTAATCAGTTGCCGGCTATCGGCTTGATCTACGGAGATAAAATATACTTTACTTAAACGCTCCACGGCCACTTCACGCAATCAACAATCTGAAGAGAAGAGCAGATAATCTGCTTTTCCTATCTTATGTCAATAAAGCTACTTTTTCTTTTTCTTCTTTTTCTTAGGTTTCTTCTTAGGAACTGTGCATCCACATGACTTACACATAGTTCACCCCCTTATCTTATTCTACTTCTTTAATTGCAAATTCTAATTTTAATTTAGCGGTGTTTAAAACAACTTCCCGGGAAACTTCAAATTCATCTTCAAAAACATAAGTTTCTCCGGGTGCCAAGATCTTAAATTTGAATGGCCTTATTTTATCATAATACTTTCTAAAATTCTCACCCTGCTTAGTATCGGCGATATATTCTACGGGAGGAATTTTTAAAAGTGTAGCGTGGTCATAATCAACCAGGGTAATGAATGGATTAACTTTATAAGCAGTCCGGGAATTGTTGGTTAGAGTAAAGATACAAAAGCAGGTATAATCTACATCTACGATTTCCCCCACTGCAGTATCT
Source organism: Candidatus Omnitrophota bacterium (assembly GCA_024543015.1). Lineage (GTDB taxonomy): Bacteria > Omnitrophota > Gorgyraeia > JAFGHF01 > JAFGHF01 > JAMXCY01. The sequence goes on from JAMXCY010000009.1 coordinate 1,270, forward strand.
CTTTTCCTTTCTTTTGCAGCAAAGTGCCAATAAGCGCGTTTCAATTTAATCTTGCCGCCTTTGACATAGTAAAAATCGTCCTCTATTTTACGGGAGAGAAGCTTCTCTTGATCAGGTATTTCCCCTGGCGAGCTTCCTGCAAACAACAAAATAGCTAGAGAGATTAAAAAACAAATTGGTTTTCTCATTTTAACCGCCTATAATTTTTACCAGCACCCGCTTTCGGCGGCGGCCATCAAATTCAGCGTAGAAAATCTGCTCCCACGGCCCGAAATCAAGCTTACCGCCGGTGACAGCTACCACAACTTCCCGGCCCATGATTGTCCTTTTTAGATGCGCATCGGCGTTGTCTTCTCCTGTCAAGTTGTGTTTGTATTGCGATATTGGCTCCTGCGGGGCGAGAACCTGGAGCCACTTCTCAAAATCATGATGCAAGCCGGACTCATCGTCATTAATAAAGACGCTGGCGGTAATATGCATCGGATTAATTAAACACAGGCCTTCTGTTACGCCGCTTTTTTTCAGGCATCTCTGGACCTCAAGGGTAATATTAATAAATTCTCTTCTCTTAGCGGTATTAAACCACAAATACTCGGTATAGGCTTTCAAAATTTCTCCCAGTGTATTACCTGCTCTAAGTTGCGCTTCTTGAGCTGCTTAATTTCTTTCTTCGGCCATCCCAATGGTATCAAGCTGATCAATTTAAAACCCGCAGGAACGCCTAAAAGCCCGGCTACTTCATCTACATATGGTTTTTTATCTCCGGCTACCCAACATGCCCCAAGGCCAAGCTCAACCGCAGCCAGCAAAACATTCTCAGTAGCGGCAGAGCCGTCTTCTAAGTAATATTTAGTATCCTGGCAAAATATGGCAATGCAGGCAAGAGCATCTTTAATAAAGCCGCCTGAGGTGGCTATTTTCCCCAGGGTCTTTAAGGTCTCTCTGTCCTGAATAACCACAAATTCCCAGGGCTCCACAGCTCTGGCAGTGGGGGCGCGCCTTCCGGCATCGATTAGTTTCTCTAACAGGTCTTTTTCGATCGGCCGAGACTGGTATTCTCTTACGCTTGCCCTTTTATTTATAGCACTGAAGGTATCCATAACTGTTCTCCTATTATACTCCTAGAGGCCAAGTTAGCTCAAGATAAATTAGCCCGTTTGCCTTTCCAGCGCTGATGAGTCCACAACCACTGTTCAGGAAACAAGCTAACCTGTTTTTCTAAGAGTCTGTTTAGCTCCCTGGTCATATCCCCTACCCAGGCCTCTTTAGAACCTCTGATTGAGGCCTCAGGCAATATCTGGATTTCGTATCTTCCGCTACCTACCCGCAGACAATATGCCGGCACAAGGGCAGAGCCTGTTCTCTTTGCCAGTCGCGCCGGAAGAGAAATCGTAGAAGTGGGCAGGTTAAAAAAATCAATCCACAATCCATCATTGCCCGCCCACTGATCAATAGTAATAGCTACTAGATGGTTTGCTCTTAACTCCGAGAGAAGCCTTCTTGGCCCCAATCTTTTATCGCTGTACACCAAATTTACGGCCTTTCGCAAAGATTGAATCCAGCGGTAGAAGTAAGGATTTTTGATTGGCCGGCCTAAAATAGTGGTAGGGTATTTCTTTATATAGGTAAGGAACCCCAGGTACTCCCAGGGGCCCAAATGAGACATAACCAGGACTACTCCCTTTTTCTTATCAAAAGCCCGCTCGAGATATTCAGCGCCCTTGAAGCGGACATGTTCTTTTATCCTGGCAACAGAATTGGGCAGCCTAAAAAACTCCATCAGGCAAGTAGCTAAATGGCGAAAAGATTCCAAGGCAATCCTTCTTCGCTCTCTATCTGATTTACAATGGCCGAAAGCGATGTTAAGATTCCCTAAAGCAATTCGCCTTCTACCGGGTAGTATCCAAAAGATAACCTCGCCGATTCGTCTGGCTATCCAGGTAGAGACGCTAATCGGAAAAAGATTAATCAAGGCCATTAACGTACGCACAAGGGCATACTCAATAAAGTCTTTCCAGGGTAAGGACTTCCAAAATTTTAACTTTCGTTTTTTACTCATTTTTTGCGGCAATCGACTCCATAATATCCTCTAAGCTTTTCTCCAGGCCTATTTCCGCAGCTTCAGGCAATCTATCTTGCAGGTTCGTTTTAAAATCAGACTCCAGCCATTTAATATTCATTGAGTTCAATAAACCCGAAAGCTGAAAATCAAAGCGCAAAGAAGAAGAATCCTCCGGTAAGAGTTTCAGTAAAGATCTAAAACGGCGAGAACTCTCAAACAGTTTTCTGGATAAGCTTAAAGAAACTCTGCCGGAAACCAGACTATCTTGATCCAGTTTAAGATTTCCATTTAAATTTACTTCTTTTGAGTCCAGACTGACTCTATCTAGATCAATTCCCTGGCTATCGACCGAAAAGCTTGCCGAGAGTTTATCAAAATCTACTCTTTCTAGGGAAGTCATTTGAAAGAAATCGGACAACCATTTGAAAAACTCTACATTATCCAGATATCCTTTACGCACAATTAATTCGCCATTTAAGTTTGCGCGCGGATAGCTCCTGAAACGGATGTAACTCTCAGAGATGCCATAAATATTAGAAGACTCAACTGAGGAAAAATGCAGTTTGTTGGCATCTACATTCTTTGTTTTAAAAGCCAGGGCACAGTTAAATGGTATCGTAGCCTTATTAACATAGCCCTCTCCTTCTAATAAGCCATCATAAATTTTTGCCTTAAACTCTATAAAATTCGTCTCTCCATTCTGAAAGTCAAGCAAAATATTGAAGTCTTTAAAAGGTATTCTGAATGAATTGCTCCCTCGGCTATAAGTTGAAACTGCCTGTTCAATATATACGCCAAGCTTGCCTTCTGCGGGAAAATAAAAAGATAAATTTTCTGCACTGGTTTTTATTTTTCCCGAAGATAGTGTCAAGTTCATTTTAAGAGGGTCGGAAATAAAAATATCCCCCTCCAGGCTAAAGGGCATCTTTTCCCAGGAAGAAGACAAATTCTCTATCCGAATCTTCGACAGACCTAATTTAATCGAAGAACTTATATCAAAAAAAGCAAGATTGATCGGTGGTTTAGTTAATAAGCAAAATCCGTCCAGACGTAAAGTTTCCTTTTTTAGCTCACCGCGCAATTTTGTGGAAAAATTAGCATATTTAAGGTTTAAACTTTCTATAACCAAGCCTGTTTCTATGAAATTACCTTTGAAGCTATAAGTTAAGGGGCTCTCTCGTAGGTCAATTGTACCCTGGCTTGTTACTGTGGTCTGAGCGAGATTTCTCTTCTTAATCAATTCAACTAAAGAAAACCTTAAGTTCAGCTTTTCTATAGAGAGAACTTGGGGCTTACTGACAGGGGCACTTCCAATGAGGGATAATTTCTTTAAAATGATGAGATTGGGCGGGAAATAATTTATGCTTCCTAAAGATACTCTCTGACCTAAAGATTTGCTTAAGTTTCGCTCAATCTCAGCTTTAGATTTTAATAAAAGCAGGTTTGCTGCAATTAAAACAATTGCCTGGTATAACTTTACTTTTATTCCAGGC
>JAMXCY010000009.1:4834-15706 GCA_024543015.1 Candidatus Omnitrophota bacterium
GCTGGTATAACTAAGTTATACCAGCAACAAAGACGCCCTTAATAAAATATCTTCGCAAATAACTCACCATCTATATAAAATTCTACTTTTTCAATAAAATATACGACTTTGTATTCCTTGGCGAAGGGTGATAAATAGTAGTATTCTTTGGAATTTTCGAACAAAAAGACAAATTGGCGAAAAGCCACTATCTTTTTTTCCAATTCCCTGATTAACTTTATCTTCCCTCTTTTTACCGCTATATCTAAAAGATAAGCCATGGCAAAAACCCTGGCTTGGGACTGAGGATATTTATTCACAAAACTGGAAAAGTTATCTACGGCATTATAATAATCTGCAACCTCAAAATAATATTCGCCAACAGCAAATAAAGCATCCTCTGCGAATCTAGATTCGGGATACTTTTCTACAATACTAGAAAAATATATAAAGGCAAAATCCTTTTTATCAGAACGCAGGGATTCATTTGCCTGTGAATATAGGCTTTTGGCTGTTTGTGCGCCCGCTATATCGCAAAATGAAAGCACAAAAAATAGAATAAGGAAGACTTTAATTCTTTTCATTTTCATATCTCCATATTATACCTTAAAAGCAAAATAGCCTCAAGTTAAAAACCAAAGAATTTTTTGGTGTTTTCATAAGTCTTCGCAGCAACTTGTCCTTGGTCTATATTCTTGATCCTGGCCACTGCCTTTAAACTGCTCAAGGCATCTCGGCATTGAGCTTGGATATTAATTTATCTATGTCTTTGACCACCTGTGCGGAAAACATCTTGGCCACTTTAATCTCCTGGCTTAAAGATTTAAGCACACTTAAAGAACGCTTCAGTAAGGTTAGTCTTTTTTTCTGCCAGGCCTCCTCAGGCAAGAGCTCCTGACGTTGTTTGATAAGTGCCGTAAGGTCTTTCTTGACTACCAGCGCATCTTTACCACGCTCCAGGACATTCTTTTTAATGTTTTCATAATCCATTCGGTCCAGTTCTTTTTTGTTACCTACCCTGCGCAGGAGATCTATCGATTCATAAGTAGGTACTGAGGCAGCATCGGCATCTTGGTTATAGTCTTTTGTAAGGTAGCGCGGATTTTCCTTCTCCAGAAAAAAATAAGACCTGAGCAATTTAAGCGCGGTTTGTTTGCGTATGCCGATTTCTTTGGCCGTGTAGGCCTCAAATTTACTATAGCCCCAGTCTTTGTATAGCTTATCTTTCCAAACCGCATAAAGGGCTTGGCCCAATTCTATCCATGAGGTTTTAAAGGATTTGACGTTTTTAAGCACCTGGTGCCTCAGGGTAGAAGGATCTGCGCTGGCCATTTTCTTCTCAAGGGCCTCTATCGATTTTGTCTTTGGGTAATTCATCTATCATCCTTTCTTTTTGCAAGGATTATACCCTAAAAACAAAACGGCCTCAAGGAAAATCTTGAGGCCGGATGTATTCTGCGATTAAATTAATTTCACTTACTTTGATTTAGGCATCTCGCGCTGCCCCTTAAAACATTTCAGATGGCCAAATTTATACCGCATTGTCGCGCATTTGACAACAGATGCCACTACAGTAGCTATAACTATCAACGAGACTATCTGCCAAAACATCTTCCAACTCATCTTGCCGCCTCCTTTCATAAATATTCTATTATCTTGTTTAAAACTCTGCGTGCGGAATCTTTATCTCCGGGCACGCCCACACGCACTTCAATCCGTGAAACCGCCTCTGAGATGCGACGAATATCTATCCAGATAATCTCTCCATCGGTATAATTGCTCTTTAGTTGCACAAAATCGCTGGTTAAGGTTTCCTTAGTAATCTGGAAATTAAGTGCTTCCAGGGCAGCCTTGCTGGCCTGTGAAGCCTCATCCACAGAAGCATCTACCTCCTGGTTTAATTTTCCCGAGAGCCAGATTGCCGTGCCGGCTGTTCCGGCAGCCCCTACTAATAACACTGCACAACCGCAGGCATTAACGAGCAACAGGGCAGAAAAAATTAATCCAAACATCTTAGAGCGCATTTGCTCCTCCTATTATTTTTTATACCACCCAAAGGCATTGCCATCGGTCAATTTCCCTACTTTGCCTGTGGATGGTTCAAGGATAAAGATTTCTGTCTCAGACTGCATTATAACGTATTTGCCGCCAGGTATCCAGCGAAAATTATATATATAAGAGAAGCCTTTAAGATAGTCCCGGGGTATGGCAAACAATCTCTGCTGATGGCCTTGAGCATCCTGGTAGTAGAGATCGCCGGCCTCGTCTTGGTATAACTTCTGACCACTCTCCAAAGTCAGGGAATAACGTTTACGTTTTCCCCATCTAAATCTATTTTTCTCATTATTGAATAATTCAATCTCTAGCGGCTTTAACAGTTCCTGGAATATGGCTTTACCTGTATCTGCCTCTCTGAGCAACTCTGCCTCTCGGGTAGCTAAAGGCAGACGGAAAAGTTTGCCATGAAAAAGTCCTTGATCAAGGCGCTGATACTCCATAAAATAAAGATTTTCACCTGTTTCGTCCCAATAGATATTAGTAAAATAGAACGGTCTCTCTAATACCTTTTCTCTTTCTTTGGTCAGATAGTTATAGATATAAAAATAGTCTCTGGAGCGATAAAGGAATCGCTGGTTATCCGGAGCCCATTGCAAGGTCCCTTGAGCAATAATTTCCAGCAGCTGCGGCTGGTTGGTTTCTCTATCTAATAGATATGCCTCTTTGGGTTCGAGTCCTGAATAGGTGAGAATATTAAGATATTTGCCATCGGGGGAGAATTGATACTCCTGGACAGGGTACTTTGTCTCAAAAACCTCTTTTAACTCTGTGCCATCGATATTAATGCTGCGCAGGTCTTGTGCGTAGGGGGCAAAATAGATAGGAAACTCTTGCTTAACCCAGGAAGTATCAAATAAAACTTTTTCATAGAATTCTTCTTCTGCATAGCTAAAGCAGCAGGCTAAGAATAATAGATAGATGCTAAAGAATATTCCTATTACCTTCTTCATCGACTATTGCCTCTATTGTTTATAGGCCGCAATTAGCGCTTTTATGGACTCACCTATAGCTGAGAAATCACCTGCTTCTAACCAGTCTCTTTTGAATATACTCCCGCCAAAGGCAACTGCTGATGCCCCGGATGAAAAGAAAGAACGAACATTCTCCGCTGTTATCCCACCACAGGCAAGTAATCCTATATCTTCAAAAGGCCCTTTGAGTTCTTTAAAATAGGCGGCTCCAAAAAACTTAGCCGGAAATACCTTAACCATCGTAGCCCCAAGGCACCAGGCCCGGTATATCTCCTGCGGGGTTAAGGCCCCGGGAAATACGGGTATTTTCTTTTTCAGGCAATATTCCACAACCTCCTCTACCAAAACAGGCAGGACAATAAAGCTGGCTCCCGAATCTAGGGCTCTGTGTAAATCATCCATAGTTAACACAGTGCCCGCACCAATCATCAAGCGGCCTTGTGCAGCTTTGACGCTTGCCTGAATCAATTTAGCTGCGCCGGAAGTATTCATGGTAATCTCGATAGTCCCCAGGCCTGAAGAGACTATCACCTCAACCAGAGGACTAACCATATCCTCTTTGATGCCCCGCAGTATCCCCATAATGGGAAGCTCTCTAAAGCTAGTTAAATTCATAGGTTTTTCTGGTTAGTCTAAGTTGGCATTTACCAGGCTTTCGTAAAATTCCCGGTAATTCTCTTTTTTGTCGCTGTTACGTAAGGCCATAGCTGCTCGAGGATGTTCATTCATCATTCCGGAGATAGCATAAGGAATGATATAGCCCCATTCTATTTTGTTTCTTAAGGGAACGAGTTCATTAGAGATAATGTCCAGAATCGGGCGTAAGTCGAATTTAGGATTCTTTAAGAATCCAATTAACAATTCTAAAGGACAATTGCCGGCAGCGCGGCCGATTCCATAGATTGTGGCATCAAGGTAATTCGCGCCGTGAATAATTGACTCGATAGTATTGCTAAAGGCTAATTGCTGGTGATTGTGTCCGTGAAAGCCGACTTCCCTGGTCTTTAAAATACCCTTAGCCAGCTTGATCAGGCGTTCAACCGGCTCCTGGTATAGCGCGCCAAAGCTATCAACTATATAGAGGGCCTTAATCTTACTCTCTTGTTCAACCTGATGCAAGGCCTCCTCTAACTCCGCACCCTGATCCCGGGAGATGGCCATAATGTTAATGGTTGTCTCATAGTCCTTCTCGGCGAAATGATTAGCCATAAATATAGCCTTGTCGATATCTTTAACGTAGGTGGCAACCCGAATCATATCCACCGGGCTTTCAGAAGCCGGCTTTACCTCTTCAATATCCACGCGACCCACATCAACCATGACCGAAATCTTTGTTTTGGACTTTATTCCCTCAATCACCCGTTTAATCTCTTCGTCATCACAGAACTTCCATAAACCATATTCTTCTGTAGAAAAGAGTTTCTTGGAATTCTTATACCCCATCTCCATGTAGTCCACGCCGGAGGTTGAGATTGCTTTATAAACCTCACGCACAAAACGATGGTCAAAATTATGGTTATTAATCAACCCGCCATCACGAATAGTGCAATCCAGCACTTTAATCTGCTTCCTGAACATCTTGCTTTCCTTTCATGCTAACTTGCTCCTCTTTTAGGCTTATTGTTTCCTGTATAAACCAATTAATTCTGCTTGCTCTAAGATGTGCCCCTGCATGGCCTGCTCTAACTGCTCTTTAGTGATGCCTTCAGCTAAATCAAGTTTCTGATCCAGGGCATATAGCTTAAAGAAATAGCGGTGTGTGCCTGATGGCGGACAAGGCCCGCCATAATCTTTGCGGCCGAAATTATTGTTACCTTGCTTGCCGGGAATACTGTTTTCCTCAATCTCACCAGTTAGAGGGATATCAAACACTACCCAATGCACCCATGTGCCCATAGGCGCATCCGGATCATCCACAATTAAGGCCAGGGTCTCTGCGCCTTTAGGAATATCCTCAATCTTTAAGCTGGGATTGATATCCTCACCCTGGCAGGTAAATTTAGCTGGTATCGACTGATTATGTTTAAATTCTTTACTGCTGATTTTCATCCAGCCACCTCCTTGCTCGGCTTGTACTAAAGTTATTAACCCAAAAGCTAAAACAGCAACAATCGAGAACCTGAGCATATTCAATTTATATTCTCAAAGGATTGTTTAATCAACGCACTTTGACAGGAGAAAACAAACCCTAATAAAAAGAAGGAAACTATTAAATAGATAATATACTTGCGGTGCTTATAAAGCAAAGGGAATTTGTCTTTGAACTGTTTATTCTTCTCCATCATCCCTCCTTTGATCATGATTAATGTCTTTTAGCCAGGAGATACATAAATTTACAAAAGCTTTTGGATTTTGTCTGTACAGGTCTTCGGCGTGGAGTCCTTTTTTTATAATAATAATTTTTTTAGGTTCCTTTGCCTTGTTGTAAAGGGCCTGCGCGTGCCGCTTGAAAATAATCGGATCTTTATCTCCATGGATTATCAAAAGTGGGATGGGAGAAATTCTATCAATAACATCGATGGGGCTAATCTTGCCGGCGCCTATATCTCCTATACGCAGTTTAAAGATATGAGGCCCAAGTCTCTGAATCCAAGGGATGATGGCGTCCATATTTAAAAAACGATTTTCAATTTTAGCGAACCTAGTCGGCGGACTGACAACTATTAACCTATCCACATTCTTGTTTCTTGCTACCTCAATAATAGAGGATGCTGCTCCTAAGGAAAATCCCATTAAGTAAATCTGCTTGTAATGTCTTTTAGCATAATTGATAACGGCCCTGATATCCTTATGCTCCTTGGAGGAAAAGTTAAATACCCCTGCGCTGGCGCCGTGTCCGCGTTGATCCATTGTGATAACATCATACAGTTTAAATAAATCTTTCGAAAGATTTAAAAAAGTTTCTGTATCCTTGGACATCCAGAAGCCATGACATAAAATTAAGACAGTCCTTCTTCCGCCTTTTTTAAAATGATTAAAGGCAATCTTAGTTTTGTCAAAAGACTTTATCGCTCTTGCTTTCATTCTTGTTGCCTACTTAATAATATCGTTTTCCAGCCAGTCATATTCATTGGCCAGCAGTTTCTTGGCAGTAGCTTTGGATAACTTATCGTGGTTATGGCAAACTTGCTTGAACTTAAGCCTGATCCGATCTGTTGCCTGGCAGCAAAATAGATTAGCCAGTTCTATAGAATTTTTACTCTGCCCCCCTCCTTTAGACAGGTTATCCGCATACGACAAAACTGAAGACATAGCAAATAAGTCTACTCCAATATCGACAAAGCGGTTAAGAATATTCTGTTTGCTTACCAATTTCTTCTGATACCAGACCATTTTGTGAAAGATTTCTTTTGCCAGGCAGCGGCTGGCCTGCCGGATAAATCTCATATGTTTTCTTAGAGGTTTGGCTCTCGCCATTCGACCTGCACAAAAACAAGGAATCCATAACTTCGGATACCAGAACAAATACTTAATTCCCGCCGCTAAAGCTGCCTTTATCTTCTGGGCTATGGCTACCTTAGGGTCAAAAAGAGATTTCATTGCTTTTAAATGAAAGTCCAATGCCTCTCTGGCAATAAAAAGATGCATAATTTCACTTGAGCCCTCTAAAATAGTATTGATCCGCGAATCACGCATTGCCCTTTCTAAAGGAAAAGCGGGCTTGCCCCTGGCTGCCAGCGAAGGCGCTGTTTCATACCCGCGGCCGGCTCTAATCTGAATTGCCTCGTTAACAATTTTCCAGCTTTCCTCCGTGCAAAAAAGCTTGGCGATGGCCGCTTCCAGGCGAATATCCAGCTTTTTATTATCGGCCATATTGGAAACCAGCTGCGTTACCGCATCTATAGCAAAAGTAGTGCTGGCCATCTGGGAAAGTTTTGCCGCGATAGTCTCGTGTTCACCAATCAGCGCCCCCCACTGCTTCCTCTGATTGGCCCATTTTCTGGAAACGCAGAGACACCATTTACTCATTCCGCTTACTGCTGCCGGCAATGTCAGCCGTCCTGTGTTCAGCGTAATGAAGGCAAGTTTTAAGCCCTCTCCCTCTCCTAAAATAATATTTTCTTTAGGCACCTTGACGTTATTAAACCTGATCAGGCCGTTCTGAATCGCATTTAGTCCCATAAACTTGCAGCGACAAACTACCTCGAATCCGGGAGTATTGGTTTCAACGATAAAAGCAGTAATCTGTTTTTTCTCTTTGCCACCTACAATCTTAGGTGGAGTCTGGGCCATTACTACTAAAATATCGGCAATATTTCCGTTTGTGCACCATAGTTTCTCGCCATTAAGTAAATAGTATTTCCCGTCTTCGGTGGGAGTGGCGGTAGTTTTCAACTTCCGCGGGTCTGAACCTGCATCCACCTCAGTAAGCGCAAATCCCGAGATAGCCCCCTGCCTGAACCTGGGCAGATATTTCTTTTTTTGCTCTGGCGTGCCGAAAAGCATCAAAGGCTGCGGCACCCCGATACTCTGATGCGCAGAAATTAAGGCCGCAGTCGAGCCGCAGTAGCTTCCCAGAAGATGCACTGCCCGGTTGTAATTCAGGTGGCTTAGGCCCAGGCCGTCATATTCAGGGGGAATCTTCATTGCAAAGGCACCCATTTTGAATAACTCCTTAATTACTTCCTGAGGAATCTCCCGGGTAAGATCAACTTGATCCGGATCCAGTTTTGCTTTTACCAATTCCTTCAGCTGGCTTAACAGTTTATCTCCTTTTTCTTTGTCTGCTTTGCTTTGTTGAGGAAAAGGGAAAATTAGGTTCCAATCTACTTTCCCCTGGAATAAACCAGCGACAAAACTGAAACTTTGCCATTGGTGTTGACGAGAATCCTCAGCCAGCTCCAAAGATTCTCGTTTCTCTTCGGACATCCGTTTATCAAAGATACTCATCAACTTTACTCCTTATTTTATCCAAAAAATTTTTCGTTGTTTTTGGCCATTTGCAGTAAATAACTACAGGGTTTAAAGCGTTCAGCGCCAAAATCCTTTTCAAACTCCTGAAGTTCTCTGACGATATTAGCGCTGCCCAGAGTATCGGCATAGCTCAGCAATCCGGCGCGAAAAGGAGGAAATCCTGTACCCATAATCATTCCCAAATCAATTGTTTCGGGCCTAGTAACAACCTTTTCTTCCAGACACCTGGCTGCTTCATTAATCATTACATAAATCATCCTTTTCAAGGCAACCTGCCCAGAAATTAATCTGCCTGCAGCGCCCTTAATCAGTTTATAAATTTTGGGGTTAGGAATTTTTATTTTCCCCCGATAAATATAAAACCCGAGTTTGGTTCTTTTACCTAAGAACCCTTCTTGTTTAACTGTTTCCAATATAGCCGGAGTGCGCATCCTTGCTCCATAAGCCTGCTCTAATATCTTTACTACTTTATAGCTCACATCAATCCCGATTTCATCAACAAGTTCAATTGGGCCCATCGGCAGACCAAAGGCACGGGCAATTTCATCCACTTGTTCTATTTTTATCCCCTCTTCAAGTAAAAACGCTGCCTCAATTAAATAAGAAATAAGAATCCTGTTAATCAGAAATCCCGGCACATCCCGAACCACAATAACCACCTTGCCTATTTTTCTGGCAAAGGCAATCAGCGTAGCCAGTGTCTCATCGCTGGTCTTCTCGGATTTAATTATCTCCACCAAAGGCATCCGGTGCACAGGATTAAAGAAATGCAGACCCGCTACCTTCTCCGGCGAACCACTGGCCTCACCCATCTTGATTATTGCAAGTGCAGAAGTATTGGAAGCAAATATCGTTGTGGGCGCCGCCACCTTGCTCAATTCCTTAAACACCTTTTGTTTGATTTCTAAGTTTTCTACTACCGCCTCAATAACTAAATCCGTGTTTTTAAAACCGTGGTAGGTAATTGTGGGTGAGATTAAGCCAAATTTATATTCGGCTTGATGCTTTTTAAGTTTTTTCTTCTTCACTGCATATCTAAAAAGCTTATCCGCGGTCTTTAAGGCTGTCTTTAAGGCCTGGTAATTGATGTCTTTGACCCTGGTGGGGATATCATGGAAACTTACTAATTGCGCTATGCCTCCTCCCATTAGCCCTGCGCCTACCACAGCGCATTTATTAATTTCAGCCGGATTAATTTTCTGATCCACCCAGTGGAATTTCTTGAACTGTTCATTCAGGTAAAATAACTTGATCAGATTTTTTGCTACAGCTGTTATGGCTAATTCACCAAAGGCCTCACTCTCTAGCCGGAAACCTCTTTTAATATCGCCAGCCAAGCCGCGCCGAATTACCTCCAGGGCCCTAAGCGGAGCCGGATAAAAACCTTTTGTCTTTTTAAGGACGTTTTTCTTGGCCTGACTGAAAAGAATAACTTTACCTAAAGGTGTATTTTCAAGAAATATCTGTAAAGGCTTTTTCTTTTGTTTTCTTTTTATCCGAATTTTTCCCTCCAAAAGGCCGTTAACAAAGACTAGAGATTCCTCCAGTAGTCTGGTCTCGGGAAATAACCTATCTACCAGGCCAATTTTTTTGGCCTCTTTGGCGGAGATGAGTTTTCCGGCCAGAATCATGCCCAGCGCGCGAGTAATGCCGATTAATCTGGGCAGTCTTTGTGTTCCTCCCCAGCCGGGAATCAGGCCTAAGTTTACCTCTGGCAGTCCAATTTTCGCCTTTTCGCTAAAGGAGGCCACCCTGTATTGACAAGCAAGTGCTAACTCCAAGCCTCCCCCTAAACAGGCGCCATTGATAGCGGCTAGAGTAATTAAATCTAAATTACGCAGCTTGTTGAAAATCTGCTTACCCTTTTGGGCTTTCTCTAAAGCCACATCGCTTGAAGTTATCTGCTCAATCTCCTTTATCTCAGCGCCAGCTATGAAGATACCGTCTTTTTTGCTCGTAATTATCAGTGCTTTTATCTGAGAGCTGGATTTATCAGCCAGCTGCTCTATTATCTCGTCTAATTCGCGCATTGAGTCCGTATTTAATACATTAACCTTAGAATCGGGTTGGTCAAATTCAAGAATGGCGATTCTATTTTTTATTTTTAAATGCAAAATTTTCATTTTATCTTTCTAAAATAATTGCCCCGCCTTGTCCGCCACCCACGCACAAAGAGGCCAGGCTAAATTTGGAGTTTCTTCTTTTCATCTCCTTCAGTAAAGTCAAAATCAATCTTGAACCGGTTACGCCTACAGGATGCCCCAATGCTATCGCTCCTCCGTTGACGTTAAATTTATCCATATCTATCTCACCGATAGCGCTAGCAGCGGAAAAGTTCTCCTCGGCAAATTTCTTTGAGGCCAGCAACTTGAGACAGGCAAGTATCTGCACAGCAAAGGCCTCGTTAATCTCAATTAAATCTATATCTTTTAATGTCAGACCTGCTTTTTTTAATACTATCGGTATCGCGTAGGCAGGCCCCAGACCCATTTTCCTCGGCTCTACACCGGTATAGGTATAAGCCCGGATGTATCCTAAAGGCCGATAACCCAGCTGTCGAGCCTTTTCTTCTTTCATGATTAAAAGGGCACAGGCGCCATCTGTAACCTGACAGGAGTTACCCACCGTAACTGTACCGGTATATTTATCAAAAAATGGTCTTAGCTTAGATAGTGCCTCCATAGTCTGATTTTCTCGCGGGCCGTTATCAGCCTCGACTACAAGATCAAATTTGGGTGGAACATAAACCGCTGCGATTTCTTCTTGCAGTTTCAGACGAGCGGCAACTGCCCTTTTGTGGCTGAGCAAAGCAAACTCATCCTGTTCTTTCCTGGTGATGCCGAATTCCTTGGCTAAGACCTCCGCAGTCTGGCCCATATTCAGGCCACATACCGGGTCAGTAAGTCCCAGGACCAGGCCCGGCACCGGCTTAAGGTATCGGGGCCTGATG